>DASUFX010000491.1:0-3564 GCA_036274355.1 Kofleriaceae bacterium
TCGGTCTGCATCAGCGCGCGCAGCGACGCGCCGTGCACGTATTCGAGGGCGAGGTAGTCGTAGCCGTCGTGGCGCCCGGCGTCGAGCACGGTCACCAGGTTCGGGTGCCGCAGCAGGCCGCCGATGCGCGCCTCGCGGTGCAGCGACGCGGCCGCGCGCGGATCGTCGCGCAGGTGCTCGAGCGGCCGCTTGATCACGACGTGGCGCTGAAAGCCGTAGGCGCGCTCGATGCGCGCGAGGTCGACGCGAGCCGAACCACCGGCGCCGATCGCCTTGATCAGCTGATACGGACCGACGCGATCGTGCTGGAGTGCAGCGCTCGGATTCACGACGCCGTTTCCTTCGCGCGCTGCTCGATTACGCGCACGATTTCGCCGACAGCTGCACACGACAGATTCCACCGCCGCTGCCGCGCGACCGCCTCGATCTCTTCGATCATCGCGAGCGCAGTCGGATACCGCGCGTCCGGATCGCGTGCGAGCGCGCGCCGGATGATCGCAGCGAGCTCCGCCGGATACCCCGGACGCAGCTCCGCCGGCTCGGGCACGTAGCCGTCGATGATCAGCTTCATCGCGGTCGCGTCGCCCTTGCCCGAGTAGAGCCGCGACCGCGTCGTCACTTCGAACAGCAGTACGCCGAGACTGAACACGTCGGCGCGCCGATCGACTTGCTCGCCGAGGATTTGCTCGGGAGCCATGTACGGTGCCTTGCCTTTGATCGAACCGCTGACGGTGTGATAGCTGCGCAGCCTCGCCTTCGCGACGCCGAAATCCGACAACTTGATCTCGCCCTGACGGCCGAGCAGCACGTTGCTTGGACTCACGTCCCGGTGCACGAGGTTAAGTGGTGAACCATCATTACCGGTCGCTTCGTGCGCGGCGTGGAGCCCGGCGGCCAGCTCGCTGATGATCGTGAGGGCAATCTCGTAGCGCGGCGGCGCCCGCAAGTGCGTGAGCATGACGCGCAGGTCGCAGCCTTCGATCAACTCGGTCACGATGAACGCGCCGTCGTCGAAGCGGTCGAAATCGACGATCTGGAGGATATTACGGTGGTGCAGGCCCGCGGCCATGCGTGCTTCGTCGATGAACATCAGCGCCGCGCGCTCGTTCGCGAGCAGCTCGGTCCGGATCATCTTGATCACGAGCGGGCGCGCGAAGCCGTGCGCTGCGACGAGCCGACCGCGATAGACCTCGCCCATACCGCCCTTCGCGAGCAGCTCGTCGACCTCGTATCTGCCCAGGCGCATGAGCACGCCCAGTGGATGCTACTCGGATTGCAGGATCTCGGCGAGCGGCTCGCGAACGAGGCGCCGCGCGCGCAACGTGCGCAGGATCATCGGCAATGCAGTTCCGCTCGTTACGAGTGGGAAATGGCCCATGTGCGACTTGATGTAGACGATGCGCGCGCGTTGAGCCTCGCGCGGAATACCGTCCTCGAGTGACGGAAAATCGTCGAGCACGTACGTCTCCGGCAGCTCGGCGTGCAACTTGTCCGTCCACGCGCGGGTGTCATCGCCGATGTCGATCAAGCGATGCGCGTCGGAGGCAAGCACCCACTTCTTGTACTCGTCGATCTCGCCGTACGCGGCGTCGACGAGGACCACGGTGTCGATCTGCGGCTCGTCGAGCCAGCCGACCAACGTGCGCCACGCGCCCGAGTGGCCGATCGTCACGATGCGGCGCTTCGGCCACGGCTGACCGATGCCGCGCTCGACCTCGGCGAGCAAGTCAGCGAGCACTGGCCACGAGACTGGCTCCGCTCCCGACGCCGGCGCTTCGCACGCGATGAACATCGCGTTGATCGCGGACCCGGCGAACTGCGTCTCGAGCTTGTACGTCTTCCATGCGTCGTCGACGTGCACGTAGAACCCATGCACGTAGACGATCGTCTCGGCGCGCTTCGCGTTGTATCCCTTCGGGATCCAGACGTGCACGGGCCCGTGCTTCGTCGTGAACCGCCAGTGGGTGCCGCCCTCGACGAGCTCGGTGAGCGTCGGCGGTGGCGCCTTCTCCTTCGCGGTCGAGTCGAACGACGTCGGTAGCGCCTCCGCGCCGGCCTTGATCCGGCCCAGTCGCGGAGTGCGCGGCCGTGCGTCGTCGCACGCACACAGCATGCAAACGATGAGCAGCAGGCGTCGCACGTGCTACTGCGAGAGCTCCTGTTCGATCGCCTTCACGTGCGCCTCGACGTTTTTGTCGGTGATGTCCGTCGAGGCTTGGTCCTCGAAGTCGACCTCGGTCGGCACCTCGATGTCTGCCACCGGCGCCGCACTACCGGCGCTGCCGCTGCCCTCCGCAGCAGCTGCGTCGGCCGTCGCGACGGGTGTCGGCGGCGGTGCGGGTGGCGGCTCTTCCTTCTTCTTGCTGCACGCGGCAAGCGCGAGCGCGATGACAAATGCGTACTTCTTCATGGCTGACCTCCACGCGCTTTGAAGCTGGCCTCGAGTGCGGCCATGCGCTGATCGTGACGTTGCTCTTCACGCGACTGCGCGACATCGATGCGAACGACGAGCTTGCCGTTCGCAGACACTTCCGCGATGTCCCGCGACCGCGCGAGCTCGGCGATGCGCTGTGCGTGCAGCGTGAGCTCGTCTTGCGTCTCCGGATCCGCGAGGAATTCGCGCTTGAACTTCGCCTGGAGCGCGGCGATACGCTCGGCTCTGCGGCGCTCGCGCGTCGCGGCGCGTTCTGCCATCGCCTGTTTCATCGCTGCTTCACGCGCTGCCCGGTCCTTCGCGAGCTGTTGTTGCCGCGTCGCCCACGCCGCTTCGGCAGCCTTGCGTTGTTCTTCTTCGATGCGCTTCTGCTCGGCGACCGGATCGAACGCCGCGGCGACCTCGAACTGGCCGACCGGCAAAGCACGGCGGCCACCGACGCGCAGATCGATCGCACCGCTCGCCGCGCCCGGCGGCACGACAAACACGACCTGCTCGGCCGTGACCTTCGCACCGCGCACGGCCTGACCGCCGAACACGACCTCGGCGCTCGTCGGGAAGTTCTTGCCGCGGATCACGATGCGGCTGCCCGCCTTGCCCTTCGTCGGCCAGTAGCTGCTAACGACCGGACGCTCGAGCTTCCACTGGCGGTGATCGCGCTGCGGCGGTCCCGGCGGCCCAGGCGGTGGTCCCGGATCCGGCGCGTTCGCATCGATCCAATCACCGTCGAGGCGCGCCCATTTGCCGTCTTTCTGCTCCCAGCGCATCGGCCGCCATTTCTTGCCCGCGCGCTCGCGTTCCCAGTGTCCAGCGACCCATTCCCATTTCCCGGCCTTCCAATCCCACTGTCCCGCGACCCACACGAAGCCGGCGCGCGGCGTCCACTTCTCTTCGCGCGGCGGCGGCGGTGCTTCGGTCGGACCCGCGACAACAGGCGGGGGGACCGGTGGCGTCGCGACCGGCGGCGGTTGGGCAGCGGCGTCGACCCAATCGCCGGCGACGAACACCCACTTGTTGTCCTTGTGATCCCAGCGGCCGTCGCGCCAGCGCTTACCGGCGCGTTCACGCTCCCAGTGGCCCGCGACCCACACCCACTTGCCTCTCCAGTCCCAACGTCCGGCGACCCACAC
>DASUFX010000492.1:0-2999 GCA_036274355.1 Kofleriaceae bacterium
GTCGTGTACTGCTTCGTGTTCCTGCTGTTCTGCATCCGCGGCGCCGGCCCGATCTCGATCGATCGCCAGCTCGGCCGCGCGTAACCCCCGCGAAGCCCAAGCGCCGCTGTCAGGGCGACGTGGGCTGGTTGCGAGGCCGACGCTTCTTGCCGTTCGTGATCGGCGTGATCGACGCCTCACCCTCGACGGGCCCCGAGCCCGCTGCGAGCACCGGCGCTGGCGCAACCACGGCCGCTGGCAATGAGGCGCTCACCGGCAGCTGCGCAAACGGCGGCAGCGCGGTCGGCGCCGCTTGACCGAACTGCTTGCGCGCCCACGCGATGAAATCCTCGCCACGCTGCTCGAGTGCCGCGCGACAGATCTCGGCGACGTGCGGCGGGAAGTCCTTGCCGAGCACCCACTGCAAGAAGCTGCGATCCGGACCGGCGGCGAGCTCGTGCACCGCAGCACCCATGTGCTTGCCGAAGCCGAGCACGATGACATCGTTCTCCCAGCGCAGGTGACGCGACGGGCCGACCCAGCTCGCGCGCCCCGGATCGCACACGTTCGCGATCGAGCCCCAATCCTGCTCGTGCAGGTTGAAGTGACGCAACATGCCGACGAGCACGCGGCCGGTCGCCGCGACATCTGCGCTCGCGCTGTGCGCTGCCGCGAACTCGTCGCCCACGAAGCGGCGATGCGCGTGCGTGAGGCTGCGCGGCTCGCATTGCTGCCACAACCGGAACGCGTCGACGATCTGCTTGCCCGACAGATCGAGCAGTGGCTTACCAATCCGCGTGAGCTCGGCCTGCAGCATGTCGATGTCGAACGACAGGTTGTAGCCAACGATCACGTCGGCCGTCGCGAACACCGCTGCGATCTCGTCCGCGAACGCCGCGAACGGCGGGCACTCCGCGAGGTCTGCCATCGTGATGCCGTGGACCGCTTGCGCCGCAGGATGGATCGGCACGGCCGGCTTGATCCGCCAGGTCTGGCTGCGCGCGAGATCATCGAGGCCGTGCTGAACGCACAGCTCGATGACCTGGTCGCGGGTGAAGTCGATACCGGTGGTCTCGCAATCGAACACGATGATGCGCGGCGCGGCCGGCGCAGCTACCTCGGCCGGGACGGGAGGCCGCTCGGCACGTTCCTGTGGCGCCGCTGGCGCGGGGCGCCAATCAAACAGCGACAGTGTGCCTTCCACACCAAAAGCCTACGGTGCCCCTATGACAGCCCATTTTCGGTAGTCTCCGCGCATGCGTTCCGCCGTCATCCTCCTCACGTTGGCTGCATGCAAGGTGAAGGATCCTCCGCCGGTCACCGAGGAGTGGAAGGACAGCTTCGACCGCGACGACATCGGCGGCGATTACTACAAGTCCGGGCCGGGTTACGACATCGTGAGCGGCTCGCTATCCGCCAAAGGCGCCCATAACCACCCGCTGTGGCTGCGCAAGAAACTCCCGCGCGACGTGCGGATCGACTTCGATGCCTGGTCGAACGAGGAGCGCGGCGACGTCAAGGTCGAGGTCTTCGGTGACGGCCGCTCGTACGATCCCGATGGCGGCGCGTACATGGCAACCGGTTACGAGGTGATCTTCGGCGGTTGGTTCAACAGCAAGTCGATCATCGCGCGGCTCGACGAGCACGGCAAAGACGTCGTGACGAACACCACGGTCAAGGTTCAGCCCACGCGCCACTACCACTGGCGAATCGAACGGGTCGGCAAGAAGCTGACGTGGTACGTCGACGACATGCAGACGCCGTTTCTCGTCCTCGACGATCCGAGCCCGCTCGAAAATCAAGGCCACGAGTATTTCGGCTTCAACAACTGGGAGTCGGATACCTGGTTCGACAACCTCGTGATCACGCCGCTCTAGGCTAAAATCAGCTCTTCGAGGGTGGAGCAGTTCGGCAAATACACGCTGATCCGAAAGATCGGCACCGGCGGTATGGCCGAGGTCTATCTCGCGCGTACCACCGTGGCCCAGGGTCTGAACAAGACTCTGGTCATCAAGAAGATCCACACCGCGTACGCGCGGAGCCGCCAGTTCGTCACGATGTTCGTGGACGAGGCGAAGATCGCGCTCGGTCTCAACCACCCGAACATCATCCAGGTCTTCGACTTCGGTGCCGTTGGCGACACGTACTTCCTCGCGATGGAGTACGTCGAAGGCATGGACCTCCTGCGCGTGTTGCAGGAGGCCGCAAAGGCGCGCGTCCGCCTGCCCTACGGCCTGTCCGGCTACATCGTCCAGCAGCTCGCGAAGGGCCTGGACTACGCCCACCGCAAGACCGACGAGTTCGGCCAACCGCTCGGCATCGTCCACCGCGATATCTCGCCGCAGAACATCCTCTTGTCGTGGGACGGCGGCGTGAAGATCGTCGACTTCGGCATCGCCCGCGCGCGCGACGTCCACGAAGAGCAAGGCGTCATCAAGGGCAAGTTCGCGTACATGTCGCCCGAGCAGGCGCGCGGCGAGCCCGTCGATTGCCGCAGCGACGTGTTCGCCGCCGGCATCGTGCTGTTCGAGCTCGTGTGCGCGCGCCCGCTGTTCCACGGCAAGGGCAAAGAGGCGCTCGAGATGGTCAAGAGCGGCGCGATTCCCAGGCCGCGCGACTTCGCGCCCGAGCTGTCCGATACGCTCGAGCGAATCATTCTGCGCGCGCTGTCGTTCCACCGCGCCGACCGCTTCCAGACCGCGCGCGACTTGCAGCACGAGCTGCAGAAGTTCCAGCTCGAGTGGGGCAGCAAGACCGGCTCGCTGATCGATTCCGGATCGCTCGCGGCCCAGCTCGCTGCACTCGTGCCGCCGGAGCAGCGTGTCGTCGCGCCGCGGCCGGTCGTCGAGGGTGATCGGGTGCCGTCGGCCGTCGATGGCGACGCGTCGCAGCCGAACCCGATGCTCATCGAGGTGAGCGGGCCGGCGAAGGCGCCGGTCTCGCATCAGACGCACAACACCGGCACGCCGGTGCCCGGCCGCACATCGGCGCGCGAGGGCCGCGAGCGCAAGTACGTCTAC
>DASUFX010000493.1:0-4222 GCA_036274355.1 Kofleriaceae bacterium
GTCACGGCGCCCGAAGACGTCATCGATCCGCCGTCAGGCTAGCTCGAGCTCGAGCAGCAGCTGCGCGAGCGCGTCGGGTTGATGGCGCTGCATCATGTGACCAGCGCCGGGCAGCACGACATGCCGGTGATTCGCGAAATACGCGCGGCGCGTCGCGCGCTCGGGCTCCGGAAGGTTCATCATCGTCTCGGCACCGTCGACGACGAGCACGGGACACGTGATGCGCTTCCAGTACTGCGCGGCGGCATCGCGGCGGAACGGGTAGGGACCCATCGTCAGGTGCAGCGGGTCGTGCTTCCACACCAGACCGCTCTCGACCTCGCGCGTGCCGGCCGCAGCGAGCTTCCTCGCGAGCGCCTCGCCGAGCAGCTTGTCATGCTTGCGGAGCCGCGCGGCTGCCTCGTCGAGCGACGCCATCGGTTTCTGCTTGCTGCGGGCGGTACGCCACGCGTCGATCCACTGCGCGGTGCGGCCGGTGAGCTCGACTTCGCTCTGATCGGGCGGGCCGATGCCTTCGAGCAGCGCGAGCGCGGAGAGTCGCGTTGGCCGCGTGCCCGCCCAGTACGACGACACGCCGCCGCCCATCGAGTGGCCGACCACGACGAGCCGCTTGCGTGCGAGCCGTGCGATCAGCTCGTCCAGATCGGCGACGTAGTCGAGGAAGTGGTAGTAGCCACCGGCGCCGATCCAGTCGGTGTCGCCGTGACCGCGCAGGTCGGGCGCGACCACGTGCACGCGCGTCGCCAGCCGCTCGGCGACTTCATGCCAGCCGAAGCCGAGATCGAGGAAGCCGTGGACGAGGACGAACGTCGTGTCGGCGGGACTGGTATCTGCCCCCCACTCGAGGACGTGATACGTGAGCCCTGTCGAGAGCGCGAGCTTGCGTGACTTCAGGGACCCGCCTCGATCTGGTAGACGTTGCCGCTCGTGGTCGTCATGTAGAGCTCGCCGCGCGCGTCTGCGTGAATCGACGCCGGGCTCGGCGGCCAGCCGCCTTGTGGCGCCGGAAGGTTCGCGGTGGTGACCGTGCCGCCCGCATCGAGCTTCGCGGTCTGCAGCTGCACCGCGGAGTTGTCGGTGAAGAAGTACGTGCCCTGCAGATCGGGGAAGCAGCTGCCGCGATAGACCTGGCCGCCGATGATCGCGTGCCAGTTCGTGCTCGCAGCGCGCGTCGCTTGCGGCATGAACTTGCCGGTCGGATCGCACGTGTAGTTGCCGAAGCAGCGCGTGCCTTCGTACATGCTCCAACCGAGGTTCGCGCCAGGCTGCTCGCTCGGCTTCAACACGTCGAGCTCTTCATCGGTGCCTTGGCCGACATCCCCGATCCACATGTCGCCAGTCATCCTGTCGAACGACCACCGCCACGGGTTGCGAAGGCCGAGCATGAAGATCTCGGGCGCGCCACCGCTGGTCGCAAATGGGTTGCCGGCCGGAATTCCATAGGGCTTCTGGCCCGACGTCGTGTTGACGTCGATGCGGAGGATCTTGCCGAGCAGCTTGTTCGGGTCTTGCGCGGTGCGCTGAGGATCGTTGGCATTACCGCCATCGCCGGTGCTGATGTACAGATAGCCGTCCGAGCCGAACTCCATCATGCCGCCGTTATGGTTGCTCGCGAAGTCGGGGATCGAGAGCAGCACTTCGCCCGTCGCATCGGCGATGTTCGGATCGGTCGCGCTCTGCGTGTACTTCGCGACGACGTTCGCGTTGTTCGTCGTGTAGAAGACGTAGAACTGGCGGTTGTTGGCGTAGTTCGGATGGAACGCGAGGCCGAGCAGGCCTTGCTCGCCACCGGCGACGAAGCCCGTCGCGCCGGTGACGTCGAGGAACGCCGTGGTCTTCAGCATCTCGTTCTCGAAGATGCGGATGCGGCCTTGCTGCTCGACGACGAACAGGCGGCCGTCGTTCGGCGGCGAGGTCGCGAGCATCGCGCCGCCGCTCACCTTGCCGATCAGGCGAACCTTGACGGTCGTGCCGCTCACGGGTGTGCAGCCGGCCAGCGGAGGCGCATCGATCGCCGGTGGACTGTCGGCGGGCGGATTGCCGGCATCCTTCTTCCCGTTATCGCCACCGCCGCCACAGGCCGCCGCCAAGACGAGCACCAAGGCCGTGTTCCTCATGCGCCCGATAGTAACGCAAGCCCGCGAACCGGCGGCTCTTACTTCCGCTGACGCTGGACGGCCTCGACGAGGTCTGCGGGAGGCGCCGTTTTGCCAACCTTCTCGGCCCATTTGCCGAATCCCCACATGGTCACGCCGACAAGCGCAAACGGAACGAGGAACACCCAACCAACAAAGCCTGATGCCATGCCGAAGATGACGAGGGCGAATAGCATTCCGGCGAGCCAGACCGCCATCGCGACGAGATAGCCGACGAGCTGCAGCTTGCGCTTACGCAGCTTCATCTCGAGCGTGAACAAGAACAGCGCCGCCTCTTCCTTCGACAGATGCGAGATCGCTTCTGCAATCGCGTCCTGTTTTTTGACGTCGAACGCGTCGTCTGCATTCGGCAACTCAGCCACGGACGGAAGGTAGCATGTGTGCTAGAGGAGGCCCGTGCCGACGCTCAAAGTGACCGACGATCTCGGACGGGCGCTGCTGTTTGCGCATCCGCCGCAGCGCATCGTGTCGTTGGTGCCGAGCGACACCCATAGCGTGATCGCGCTCGGGGCGGGGGACCGGCTGGTCGGCCGCACGAGCTGGTGCGAGCACGGTGACGGCGTTCCGACCGTGGGCGGCACGAAGGACGTCGACGTCGACGCGGTGATGGCGCTCGAGCCGCATCTCGTGATCGCAAACCAGGAAGAAAACCCGCGCAAGCCGCTCGAAGCGCTCGCCGAGCGCGGTGTGCAGGTGCTGGTTTCGCTGCCACGGCGAGTCGATCAGGGAATCGCGCACCTCGCACGGCTCGCTCGGATCCTGGGCGTGGCGGAAGCGCCGGCGGTTCGCGAGCTGATCAAGCGCGGCTACGAGCTTCCGGCTGCGCCGCCCACGCGGCAGCGTGCGTTCATTCCGATCTGGATGGATCCGCTGATGACGCTCAACGCGGATACGTTTGGATCGGACGTGCTCGCGCGGGTCGGCGTCGAGAACGCATTCGGCGATCGCTTGCGCCTGTATCCGCTCGCCGCTGATCTCGGCAAGACCGCGCCGCAAGATGCCGGCAACCGCGACGTGCGCTATCCGCGAATCGCGAAGGAAGAGATCCAGGCGCGCGGCGCGGATCTGATCATCCTGCCCGACGAGCCGCACGCATTCTCGGCGGACGATGAGGCCGAGCTGCACGCAGTGCTGCCGAAGGCGCGGGTCGTGCGCGTGAACGGCAAGGATCTGTTCTGGTACGGCGCGTGGACGATCGAGGCGATTCCGCGGCTGTCCGCGCAGCTCACCAATTGAGCCGGCGCTCGAGGCCCGCGATGAAGCGGTCGAGCGCGGGCGGGTACTTCGGGAAGAACAACGACGGCTCGACGAGCTCGAGCTCCGCCACCATCGGCTGTTCGTCGGGATCGCGGACCATGTCGACGCGCCCGTACAGGATCCTGTCGACGTACGGCGCGATTGCGGCGGTGGCGACCGCGCGCTCGTTGTCGGCGATCGGGAACGGCCCCTCGATGCGTTCGATGTCGCCGGCGAACCGTGGCGTCTTGCGGATCGCGTGCGTGAATTCGCCGTCGATCCAGATCAGCGAGCGTTCGCCGTAATCGTCGACGGAGGCGACATACGGCTGCACGAGTGCGGCGCCGAGCGACGTCACGAATCGTAGGTGATCGATGCCGTTGCGGCCGTCGGCGAAGCTCTTCGTGTGCAACGAGCCGGCGCCGATCTCCGGCTTGATCACGATGCGTGTGGCAGGGAGCTCGCAGATCTCGCCGCGCTCGACCAGCTTCGTCGGTACCACGGGCACGCCGCGCGCCTGCATCTCGAGCAAGTAACGCTTGCGAACGTTGGCCCGGACGATATCCGGCGGGTTCAACAGCGGCGCCGCAGCGGCTGCGCGGTCGACCCACGCGAGGAACGCGTCGAGCTGCAGTGCGTAGTTCCACGTCGAGCGGATGATCGTCGGGATCGGTGCATCCCAGTCGGCGCTCGGGTCATCCCACGCGACAAGCGGTGCGTCGATCCCGGCGGCCGCAAGCGCGGCGGAAAGCGGTGCCTCGTCGGCGTCTTCTTCGGGAAGCGTCTTGCAAGTCGCGACGCGAAGCTTCACAGCGCCTGCACCAGATCTT
>DASUFX010000494.1:0-5525 GCA_036274355.1 Kofleriaceae bacterium
TCGCTGCCGCCCGCGCTCGACACGACATGCTTTCCTGCGCGCAGCGTGCCGCCGAACGTGCCGCCGACGATGACGCCGTCACCGGCGACGGCGATCGATGTCGCGAGTGCCCACTCGGTCGAGTCGAACACCCGCGTCCACTTCACCGCGCCGCTCGTCGCATCGAACGCGCGGATCGCCGCGGCCGGCTCACCGCGAACGGCGGCACCATCGAGCTGTGAGCCGGCGCCGACGACCGAGGTCGCGACGACGAGCTTGTCGGTCGCGGCGATCGGGCCGGCACTGCCCGCGATGTCGCCGTGCCACGCCTCGGCAACGCCGCGGAACGCGCGCAACGCGGATGCGTGGTCGCTCGGGTTGGCTTCGACCGCGGCGAATTGCAGGCCGCTAGTCGCGGCAACACCGCGAATCGCGCCCTCGATCGGCACGGTCACATCCGCGGCCGGCGCAACGCGCGGCGCACGCGGGTGACTTGGACACGCCGGCAGCACTGCAAGCAGCAGCGCGCCGAGCAGAGCAGCGTGCTTACGCACGCGCCCCTTGCTTAGAACTTCTCGCCGCGCTCGCGCAACTGCGCGACGACCGCGGGCAGACCCAGCTTATCGATGATGCGCATTCCGCGCGCGGACACGCGGAGCGTGATCCAGCGCTTCTCGTCTTCGAGCCAGAAGCGCTTGGTCTTCAGGTTGATCTCGAAGCGACGCTTGGTGTGGCGGTTCGAGTGGCTAACGTTCGAGCCGACGAGCGGCGACTTCCCGGTGACTTGACACACGCGCGACATGGCACGTCTCCTAGATCTTCGACTCTTTGAATTCGACGTGCTTGCGGACGACGGGGTCGTACTTCTTCAGCACGAGCTTGTCGGGCGTACGCTTGCGGTTCTTCGAGGTCGTGTAGAAAAAGCCGGTGTCCGCCGTCGAAACGAGGCGGATCAACTCTCGGCCTGACTTGCCTTTTTTCGCCATAGCACTAACTCCGGGGCTGGGACTTATGGCATGGACTCCCGCGGTTTGGCAAGGCTAGTCGTCCGTGTCCTCGGCGGGCGTCCCGCCCTCGCTGGCAAGCCGGGTCGACTCGGCGGCCTCGGGCGGTAAAACCCCTGGAATTGTCGTGGTCTTACGCTTGGCCCGGCGCTGCTCGATCGCCATCGCGACGATCGTCATGTCGTCGCCCTGGGCCTGATCCTGGGAGTGGCTATCGATGTCCGCGAGGATGGCTTTGACCACGTCGTCGGCCCCGCCGCGGGCCGTGCGGATCCGGCGGGACAGCCGCGACAGGCCGTACTCGACCCCGCGAGCATCGCGGGCTTCGAGGATGCCGTCCGACACCATGATCAGCATGTCGCCGGAGTGCAGCTGCACGCGGGCTTCGCCGGCATCGAGGTCGGGCGTGACACCGAGCGGCGGCGTGTGCGCGCGTTCGGCCTGCAGCGGAAACACACGGTCGCCGCGGCGGAGCAACGGCACGCAGTGGCCCGCGTTCGTGAACACGAGGCTGCGCGACTCGAGATCATAGATGCAGTAGACGAGCGTCGCGAACATGCCGTCATCGCCGAGCCTCGCGATCTCGGTGTTGACGCGGCGGAGCAAACGCGCGGGCGTGCGTGCGATCGCAGCGCGCGACCTGAGCTCGCTCGTCACGCGCGCCATGTAGAGCGCCGCGCTGATCGCCTTGCCCGCGACATCGCCGACGACGAGCCCGAGGTGCGCTGGGTCGTGCCAGATGAAGTCGTAGAAGTCGCCGCCGATCTGATACGCGGGCTCGTAGTGCACGGCGAAGTCGAGGCCGACCACCTGCGGCACGTTCGCCGGTAGCAGCGAGCGTTGGATCTGGCGAGCGACTCGTAGATCGCGCTCGAGCTTCTCGCGGCGTGCGAGCTGCGCGGCGACGCGCGTCGCGTGCATCGCGAGCCCGGCTTGCGTCGCGATTGCCTGCAATAGATCGACGTCTTCCTGCTTGAACGACTGCTTCAAGCTCTCGACGTAAACCACGCCGTAATGCGCACCGTGATAGATGAGCGGCGCGCCCATCCGCGTGCCGATCAGCTCGTTGGAGCCGTCCGTTGTTTCACCGAGCAGCACGCCGCGGCGATCGCTGACGACGTGCTGGATGATCGTGCCCGGGATGCGCAGCTCGGGCGTGAGCGGACGCGGACCGGTCGTGCTCGGGTCGACCTTCTCGCGCTGGCGATGACGCTGGCACTGCACCCGTAGCTCGCTCGTGCGTTCGTCCGAGACGACGACACCGACGTTCTCCGCCTGCGGGAACAGCTCGAGCAGCGCCTCGACGATCTTTTCGAGCAGCGACTCCTCGGTATCGGTCGCCGCGATCGCCTGCAGGATCTGGGTGACAGCGTCGAGCTTGCGCTCGATCAGGCGCACCGCCTTCTGATCGCTGACGCTCATCAGGCCCGAGCTGACGAGCGCTGCGCGACCGGCGCTCGAGTCTTCGCGCGAGCGCACCAGCGATTGCCCACCGACGTCGACGATCGTGACGACTCGGCCTTCGGCCGGCATCTGCTCGCTCGGTGCGTCCTGCGCCTCGACGCGAATCTTGTTGTTCGCGATCATGATCTCGTCGTCGTGACGGAGCGGCGTCGCGGTCTGCAGCTTGGCGCCGTTGATGAACGTGCCGTTGTTGCTGCCGAGGTCTTCGAGCGACCAGCCTTCGCCGTCACGCCACAGCCGCGCGTGCTGCCGGCTGACCCGCATATCGGGCACGAAAATCTGGCAGTCCGAGCGGCGGCCGATGACGTACTCGCCGTCGCCCAGCTTGTAGCGGCGGCCCGCGATCGGCCCGGCCAGAAACACCAGTGACGGCATGCCTAGGTTCGCTAGATACCACGGCTTTTACTGAGCGGCGCCCACCCCTTCAGACAGTGCTCCGTGAGGCGTTGGGCCAGGGCGCGACCACTGGGGTTTCGTGGTCTATTTAGCCCGTGCAGGCTCTGGGTAATTACATCGGTGGCGTATTTGTCCCGCCATCGGGCACCGCTCTCGTGTCGCGCAACCCCGCGGCCGATGGCGCGGTTGTGTTCGAGACCGGTTTCACTACATCCGCAGTGAGCGATGCCGCAGCAGCGGGCGCTACCGCGCAGCCCGTATGGGCCGCCCTCACGCTTGCCGAACGCTTCGCGCACCTCGAACGTTTCAAGGCCGAGATCGCCGCGCGCGCAGGAGAGCTCGCCGACGCGATCGTGATCGAGACCGGAAAAATTCGCAGCGAAGCGAAGACCGAGATCCAGACGCTGCTCAATCGCTTCGACCTCGTGAAGAACGCGATGGCCGCTGACCTCAAGGCCGGCATCGTCGCGCCCGGTGAGTCGCTGCGCTATCAGCCGCTCGGCGTCGTCGGCGTGATCGGCCCGTTCAACTTCCCGCTTCACTTGTGTCACGCGCACGTCGTCCCCGCGCTGCTCGCGGGCAACACGGTCGTGATCAAGCCGAGCGACATCACGCCGCTGTGCGGTCAGCGCTACGCCGAAGCCGCGCACGCTGCGAAGCTGCCGCCCGGCGTGCTCAACGTCGTCGTCGGTGACGGCACGGTCGGCGCCGCGATGGTGCAGGCCAAGGAGCTGCGCGGCCTCTGCTTCACCGGCAGCTGGACCGTCGGCCGGCGCATCCTGGAAGCGGCCGTCGAACGCCCGGAGCTCCTGGTCGCGCTCGAGATGGGCGGCAAGAACGTGTGCGTAGTGCTCGACGACGCGGCGCTGCGCCAGTCCGTGCACGAAGTCGCCGTCGGCGGTTATCTGTCTGCAGGCCAGCGCTGCACCGGCACCGAGCGCGTGCTCGTGCATCGCAAGATCGCCGATCGCTTCATCGACGCGCTCGCACGCTGTGTGAAGACGCTGCGCTTCGGTAACCCCGACGACGCGAGCGTGTTTGCCGGACCGCTCGCCACGCACGGCGCGCTCACGAAGGTCGAGCACGCGATCGAAGTCGCGCGCAAAGCCGGCTGCGAGCCGATCGTGCCCGGCGAGAAGCTGCCGGGTGGCTCGTACCGCACGGCGTCGCTGCATCGCGTGCCCGACGGCCAGCACCACATCGCGGGCTACACCGACTTCGAGGTGTTCGGTCCCGATCTGTCGGTCGAGGTGATCGACTCCGACGAGGAAGCCATCGCCGCAATCAACGAAAGCCCATACGGCTTCGTCAACGCGGTGTTCACCGAGTCGCAGAAGCGGTTCGAGCAGTTCGCGACGCGCACGAAGTCCGGCATGCTCAACCGCAACCGCTCGACGAACCTCGCGAGCCCGAAGCTGCCGTTCGGCGGCGTCGGTCACAGCGGCAACTACCGTCCCGCCGGTGCGTGGGCCCATCGCAACGTCACCGCACCGCTCGCGATGCTCGAGAACGTGATCGGCGCGGTCACGCCGCATCCGCATCTCGCCGCGCATCTGCCGGGCGTCGATCTCGACCGCCTGGAGCGCCAGCACACCGCCGAGGAAGTCGCGGAAACGAAGCGCGGCCTCATCGACACGCCGCGGCCGATGTCGCTGATCCGTCCGCGCGGTGGCGTACTGCCCGACAGCGCGGCGTTGCTCGCGCGGCTCTACGCCGGCGATCGGGTACCGAAGGAGAAGAAGCCGCCGGTGTTCGATCACCTGCGCTCGGCGGGACCGTGGATGGTCTCCGTCGATGCCGAGCCGCTCAGCGTGCTCGACGGCATGAGCCAGACCGCGACGGTCGTCGGTGGCTTCGCCGAGGATCCGGTCGTCCGCGCGTTCACCGAAGGCGAGTTCGCCGACACGCTCGTCACGAACGACGACACGGCGGTGCGCGAGACCTGGTCCGCGATCGAGTACGCGAACGTGCTGCGCCAGCTCGTGCCTGGTTTGCCGCACGTCACGTTCGTCGCATCGGGCGCCGAGGCGAACGAGAAGGCGATGGCGCTGTGCCGCATCAACCGCCCGAACGCGACGAAGGTCCTCGCGTTCGAGGGCAGCTTCCACGGCCGCACGTGGCTCGCGCTGCACGCGACGCACTCGCCGAGCAAGCGCAAGCCATTCGAGCTCGATGGCTATCAGTGCACGTTCGCGCCATTCCCGGTGTGGGAGACGCCTGGCGACGAACCGACCGCACCGCCGGGCTTCTACGCCGCCGCGGCGAACGGCGAGCTCGACGAGCTCAAGGAGCGCTACGGCGATGCGAAGGACGATCGGCTGCTCGCGGCCGAGGTCGCGTCGCTCGCGGCTGTTCACGATGCGATCAAGGGCGGCGACTACGCGTGCGTGATCATCGAGCCGATGCAGTCGGAAGGCGGCGATCGCTATGCGACCGAGCGCTTCTTCCGCGCGCTGCGCCTCCTGACGCGCCGCCATCAGACGTTCCTCGTGTTCGACGAGGTGCAGGTCGGCTTCGGCCTCGGCGGTCCCTTCGCGTGGCACTCGAAGTTCCGCCTGCTTTCGGCGCGCGGCCAGCAGGACTATCCCGACGCGGTCACGTTCGCGAAGCGTGCGCAGGTTGGCGTCGTGATGTCTCGGTTCGCAGACCCCGAGCCGGCGAGCGCGCACAACGCCTCGCTCG
>DASUFX010000495.1:0-13406 GCA_036274355.1 Kofleriaceae bacterium
TTGGCACCTCGATGTCGGCTCATCGCATCCTGGGGCTGAAATCGGTCCCAAGGGTTTAGCTGTTCGCTAATTAAAGCGGTACGCGAGCTGGGTTCAGAACGTCGTGAGACAGTTCGGTCCCTATCCGTCGTGGGCGCAGGATACTTGAGAGGAGCTGACTTTAGTACGAGAGGACCGAGTTGGACGGACCGCTAGTGTTCCGGTTGTGGCGCCAGCCGCATCGCCGGGTAGCTATGTCCGGAAGGGATAACCGCTGAAAGCATCTAAGCGGGAAGCCCCCCTCGAGATTAGGTATCCCAAATGCCGTCAAGGCACCATAAGACCCCGCGTAGACTACGCGGTTGATAGGCGCGGTGTGGAAATGCTGCAAAGCATGGAGCTTACGCGTACTAATCGGTCGGGCGGCTTGACCACCTATATTTCCGTCGCTGCATGCGCAAGCAGGCAGTGACACCAGCGATCGGGATCATTTGATTCCGGTCACTGGTCGGCGCCAACACAGCTCACCACGGGCTGTGCTGGAGGCTCGCCGGGAGACGGTGGAAGCCATCACCCTAGTTCGCCAGTTCCAAGATGACTTGTTCATCTCGGACTGCGCGATGTAGACGAGCAATCAGATACGACTCAATCGCTGCTCACCAGAGCAACTACATGACCGCCGGACACCATGCCGGCCGGGCTTCGCACTTCGTCGATTTTTTTCCTGGTGGCAACACCGGAGAGGTCACACCCGTTCCCATCCCGAACACGGAAGTTAAGCTCTCCAGGGCCGATGGTACTGCAGGCGCAAGTTTGTGGGAGAGTAGGACGCTGCCGGGGTTTTGAGGGCCCGCTCATCGAGCGGGCCCTCATCTTTTTCGGCGTGCGCGCTTTTTCGGCAGCGGCGTTTGCGTCGATGTAGGCCGTCATGCGAACCATGGCGGAACATGAGAAAACTGCTTGTCGTGGGGGCAGCGGTAGCGCTGGCTATTGGCTGCAAGAAGAAGGAAGAGAAGAAGGAAGCACCGCCGCCACCGCCGCCGGTCACCGCGACCGCGGATGCCGCGGCCGAGCAGCCGCCCGGACCCGATCCGAAGGTCGTCGAGCGTGGCGCCTACCTCGCAAAGGCCGGCGCCTGCCTGGTCTGCCACACGGCCATGGGACCGCAGGGACCCGACCTCGCCAATGTCGGCGCGGGCGGGCTCGAGATGAAAGAGAAGTTCGGCACCTGGCGGTCGCCAAACATCACGCCCGATAAAGGCACCGGCATCGGCAACTGGACCGACGACCAGATCGCCGCGGCGATCCGCGAAGGCATTCGCCCCGACGGGACGAAGCTGACGCCGATCATGCCGTACATGAACTTCAACGGCATGACCGACGACGACGTCAAAGCCGTCGTCACGTTCCTGCGCACGCTGAAGCCCGTCGAGAAGCAGATCGCGAAGTTCGAGCTCAAGATGCCGCCGATCAACGCACCGAAGCCGGCGAACCTGCCGCCCGGCGACGACCCGGTCAAGAAGGGTCAGTACATGGCGTCGATCATGCTCTGCAACCACTGCCATTGGACGCCGAACAAGGACATGACCGGTCCGGTCGGCCCCGATCACATGTTCTCGGGTGGTCTTCCGATGGAAATGCCGCCGCTCGGTACGGGCACCCTCTACACCGCGAACATCACGTCCGATCCCGACACCGGCATCGGCAAGTGGACCGAGGAGCAGATCTTCACGGCGCTCAAGACGATGACGAAGCCGGACGGCAAGATGATCCAGGGTCCGATGCTGTTCATGCAGGGCATGTGGAGTCAGCTGAACGACGACGACATGAAGAACGTCGCCACGTTCATCAAGAGCCTGCCGCCGGTGAAGAACAAGGTGCCGAAGTCGACCTTCAAGCCGAACCCAGGCCCGCCGGGTGGCGGTCCTCCGGGCGCTGGCGGTCCTCCGGGTGCTGGCGGTCCTCCGGGTGCGGGCGGTGGCTCGGCCGCAGGCTCGGGCGCGGGCTCGGCAGCGAAGCCAGCCGCCGATAAGGACAGCGCCGCGAAGAAGTGATCCCCGCGAAGCGCGTGCAGTGAGCCGCGCGACGTGACGAACGAGCGATCGATCCCGGTCGCTCTTTTCGTTTTCGGCAGCGACGCACGAATGACCGATCTCGCCAGCCTGTTCGTCCGGCTCAAGTCGGTACAGCCGTTCAATACCGATACGGGGTTTCTTTTGACGCGCGTCAAGTTCCGGTGGCCGCTCGAGTCCGGTCCCGTCCGGTACGAACCGATTAGCGGACGGGCTGTCCGGGTCCGCACCGGAACGCTGGCTGAAACGACCGCGGGTCGAGCCGGACGGAAGCGAGGCTCTCGTTTCGACACGATCGGCATCGACGGCGTCGCGACGCGGACCGAAGAGCCGTTCGGGTATCGCTTCGACACGATCGGCATCGACGGCGTCGCGACGCGGACCGGTGAGCCGTTCGGGTATCGCTTCGACAGGATCGGCATCGACGGCGGCGCGACGCGGACCGGCGAGCCGTTCGGCTATCGCTTCGACAGGATCGGCATCGACGGCGGCGCGACGCGGACCGGTGAGCCGTTCGCGATCGAGTCCGGCGGGTTCAGGATGACGAGCTCGTCGCCGGTCAGGCCACTGCCGACCTCGATGCGGTCGCCGAAGTCGCGCAGCGGAACGATCGACTTCATTACTGCGCGGTCGCCCACCACCGTGGCGACCTGCAGGCCCTCGTTGCGAAATAGCAGCGCTTCGACCGGCACCGTGAAGACTCCCTGCGTCGTCGGGATCGCGAGCCGGACCTCGGCAAAGGTGCCCGAGAACAGCGTCTTCGTCGGGTTCGGGACCTCGATCTCGACCAGTAGCGTCCGCGTCGTCGGGTCGATGGCATTCGCCGAGCGCACGACCGTGCCGGCGACGCGACGGTCGGGGAACGCGGCGAGGCTCAGCGTTGCCGCCATGCCAGGCGTGACCGCCGTCGCCGACCGCTCGGGTACCGACGTGTAGACGCGTAGCTTGTTTGGCTGTGCGATCTGAAACAGCGCGGTACCGGCCGCCGTGCTGCTGCCGGCGTTGATCAGATCGCCGACGTCGACGTTGCGCGCGGTGATGATGCCGGCGAACGGGGCGCGTACTTGCGCGAACGCGACCTGCTGCTCGAGCTGGCGAACGCTCGCCTGATTGGCGGCGACCGTTCCTTGATTCGTCTGCAACGCGCCGACGGCAGTGTCGACCTCTTGCTGCGAGACCGCATGCGTCTGGCGCAGCTCCGTGTAGCGCTTCGCCGTCGCTTCCGCGACGCGGAGCTGGGCTTCTGACGCGGCTAGGGTTGAGCGCGCTTGCTGCAGCTGCTGGGTGAGCTCGGGCACGTCGATCTCGGCGAGCAGCTGGTCCTTGGACACGTGGGCGCCGATGTCGACGTGCCACTTGCGCAGATAGCCATTCGCACGCGCAAAGATCGGAGCGTTCGCGAATGCCTCGACGTTGCCAGGCAGCACGATGTCCTGCGCCGGGGCGCTGCGATCGGGACGGACGATGGTGACGAATGGAATCGCGAGGTCACGCGTCTCGCGGCGAACGCGCTCGCGATTGCGAAGTCGCGGAAGCGCACCGGCGATGATCACGAGCACGAACAGGCCAAGCACGAGTAGCGCGAGCAACGGGTGCCGGGCTCGGTGCCGCCGCCGCGGTGCGGGTCGGTCGGCAGTCGGCGGCTCCGGTGCGGGTGGATCGGCAGTCGCCGGCTGCGGCGGCGACGCCGCGTCGGCGGTCGACTGCGGTGATGGTGCGGCCGGATCGGCGGTCGAACGCGCTGGTGCGCCGGCCGGATCGGCGGTCGAATGCGGTGCTACTGCGGCCGGATCGGCAGTCGACTGCGGTGATGCTGCGGCCGGATCGGCGGTCGACTGCGGTGATGCCGCGGCCGGAGTGGTAATCGGCGTCTGCGGCGGCGCGGCCGGATCGGTGGCCGACCGCGGTGCTGCTCTGGGCGGATTGGTGGTCGGCGGTTGCGGTGGTGTTGCAGCGGAAGTCGTGGTTGACCGCGATGTTGCTCCGGCCGGATCCGCGGTCTGCTCCGGTGAGCCGGCGGCTGGCTCCGGGCACGGCTCGGGCGGCGCGCTCGGTGGTGCCTTGTCGGTCAGGTTGCACCTCCGCTTGGAGGTGCTCGGTTTGGAGGTATTGGCTCGTGACCGTCAGCGCGATCGGCTGCGTGCGCCGCGCCGGCAGCGTGCGGTTTGGGGCGCGACATCCGCTCGTAGATGACGCTGAACAGCGTCGGCACGAACAACAGCGTCGACACCGTCGCGAGCAAGAGGCCACCGATCACCGCGCGTCCGAGCGGCGCATTCTGCTCGCCGCCTTCACCGAGGCCGAACGCCATCGGCACCATGCCGATGATCATCGCGAGCGCGGTCATGATCACCGGACGAAACCGTGTGTAGCCAGCCTCGAGGACGGCCGTGCGGGCATCCTTGCCTGCGCGCAGCTGCTCCGAGGCGAACGTGACCACGAGGATGCTGTTTGCCGTCGCGACGCCCATGCACATGATCGCGCCCATCAGCGCCGGCACGCTGAGCGTGGTCTGCGTGACGAACAGCATCCACGCGATGCCGGCAAGCGCCGCAGGCAATGCGGTGATGATGATGAACGGCTCGAGCCACGACTGGACGTTCACCACCATGAGCAAATAGACGAGGACGATCGCGAACGCGAGGCCCGCGAGCAGACCGACGTACGACGTGCGCATCGTCTCGACCTGGCCGCGCATCACGACCTGCGTGCCTTTGGGTAGCTCGTGGCGATGTGCATCGATGATGCGTTCGACGTCGCGTGCGACACCGCCGAGGTCGCGGCCCTGGACCGCCGCGAAGATATCGATCACCGGTGTGACGTCGTAGTGCGAGACGACCGGAGCACCGGCCCTGCGTGTGATCGTGCTCAGGTTGCCGAGGATCTGTGGTGGGCGGCCCGCCGTGCCGACAATCGGTAGGTTCTGCAAGAGGGCGAGCGAGGACAGGCGATACTGCGGCGCTTGCGTCGCGATCGAGTAGCTGACGCCGTTCTTCGGGTTGAGCCAGAACGTCGGCGACACTTGCGAGCTGCCGCTCAGCGCCGTGAGGAGGTTCGTCGCGACGTCGCGCTGCGTGAGCCCGACCTGGCTCGCCTTCGTGCGATCGACCGCGATGAACAGCCCCTGGCGATCGTCTGGCTGCTGGATGCGCGTGTCGACGAGGCCGGGGACCTGGCGGAGCTCGGGCAGCAGCATGGTGGCGAAGCGGCGCGACGCGTCGACATCGCGGCCGCCGATCTGGATGTCGATTGGTGACGGCTGGCCGAAATTCAGGATCTGGCCGACGATGTCTGCCGGCGTGAACGAGAACGTCGTGCCCGGAAACTCGCGAGCCAGCGCGATGCGCAGATCGTGGACGTGCTCGGCTGTCGGCTGGTGACCGCGCTTGAGCGAGACGAGGATGTCGGCGTCCGCCGGGCCGACCGGTGCCGACGTGCTGTACGTGAGGTTGATGCCGCTGACCGGCAGGCCGATGTTGTCGATGATCGTCGCGACCTCGCCGGGCGGTATCCGCTCGCGGATCACCTTCTCGATCTGATCGCACAGCCGCGCGGTGTCCTCGATACGTGTGCCGGTCCGCGCGCGTACGTGGAGCCGGAATTGACCGCTGTCGATCGCGGGAAAGAAGTCCTGGCCCAGCACAGGGACGATCGCGACGATCGACGCGAGGCAGAAGCCGAGCACCGCGAGCAGGAACAGCGCGCGAGAACCGAGGCACCACATCAGTACGCCGCGATAGCGACCACGCAGGTTCTCGAAGTGATGCTCGAACCGGCGCTGGACGCGGACGAACACGTTCGGCTTGCGTCTCGGGGCGTGACCGCACTCGTGCTCGTGCCCGCGCAAAAGGTAGCGCGCCATCGTCGGCACGAGCGTACGCGACAACAAGTATGACGCGAGCATCGCGAATACGACCGCCTCGGCGAGTGGGATGAACAGGTAGCGCGCGACGCCGGTGAGGAAGAACATCGGCACGAACACGATGCAGATCGACAGCGTCGACACGAACGCCGGGACTGCGATCTGGGCAGCGCCGTCGAGGATTGCTTGCAGGATCGGTTTGCCGAGGCCAGCTTGGCGATTGATGTTCTCGATCTCGACGGTCGCGTCGTCGACGAGAATGCCGACCGCAAGCGCGAGACCGCCGAGCGTCATCACGTTGATCGTCTCGCCGAGTGCGCTCAGCGCGATGATCGAGGTGAGGATCGCGAGCGGGATCGAGATCGCGATGATCAGCGTGCTGCGCCAGTTGCCGAGGAACACGAGGATCATGAACGCGGTGAGGCAGGCTGCGATCACGCCCTCGCGCACGACACCGCTGACAGCTCCGCGCACGAACAGCGACTGATCGGCGAGCGGCGTGACCTGGAGGTTTGGAGGCAACCCGGCGAGGACGCTGGGTAGCATCGCCTTGACGCCGTCGACGACATCGAGCGTCGAGGCGTTACCGGCCTTCTGGATGGTGATCAGCACCGAGCGCTGGCCGTCGACGCGCACGACATTGATCTGCGGCGGATAGCCGAAGCGCACCCACGCGACATCGCGGATGTAGATCGTCGTGTTGCCGATGGTCTTGATCGGCAGGTTGTTGATCTCGTCGACGGTTGTCGGCGAGCCATTGAGATCGACGTTGTACTCGAGCTCGCCGATCTTCACGGTGCCGGCCGGAAGGATCAAGTTCTGCGCGTTGATCGCGTTGACGACGTCGATCGGCGACAGTCCCTTGGCCTGCAGCGCGGCCGGGTTCAGGTCGACCATCACCTGCGGGAACCGACCGCCGTAGGGGTATGGAATCGCGGCACCCGACACCGTGATGAGCCGCGTGCGAATGAAGTTGATCGCGAGGTCGAACAGCTGTTGCTCGGACAGTCCGTTGCCGGAGAGGCCGAGCTGGAGCACCGGCACCGTCGACGCGGTGTACGTGATGATCAGCGGCGGTGTCGTGCCGGTCGGCAGCGCGCGCAGCTGGGTCTGCGAAACAGCGGTCACCTGCGCGATCGCCTGGATCACGTTCGCGCGCTCGTGGAGGAACAGCTTGACCACGGCGACGCCGTCGAGCGATTGCGACTCGATGTGCTGGATGTTGTCGACAGTCGTCGTCAGCGCGCGCTCCGTGATCGTGACGATCCGGTTCGCCATCTCCTCGGCGTCGAGGCCAGCGAAGCTCCACACGATGCTGACCACCGGGATGTCGATCCGGGGAAAGACGTCCTTCGGTGTGCGCAGGATCGAGAGCACACCGAACATCACGATCAGGATCGCGACGACGACGAACGTGTAAGGTCGGCGCAGGGCGAGGCGGACGATCCACATCGCGCGCTCTTACTCCTTTGGCAGCAGCGAGCGATCCCAGCCGCCGCCAAGCGCTTGGACGAGCTGCACGGTCGCGAGCATCTGCTGGACCTGAAAGCTCACGAGCTGCTGCTGCGCTGACAGCAGAGCTGTCTGCTGAACCATGAGATTGATGTACGGATCGAGACCGGTCTCGTAACGCACGCGCTGGAGATCGAATCCGCGCTGCGCGAGCGCGACGGCGGTGCGCTGTTGCTCGATGACGTCGACGAGGATCCGCGTCTGGGTCAAGTTGTCTTCGACCTGCTGAAACGCGGTGAGCACGGTCTGCCGGTACTTCGCGACGGTCGCGAAGTAGAGCGCGTACAGTTGGTCGAGGTTTGCGCGGCGCTCTCCGCCGTCGAAGATGGTCTGCGCCAGGCTCAAGCCCGTCGACCACAGCCGACTCGGCCAATGGAACAGCGTGCTCAGCGTCGAGGTCGCGAAGCCCGCCGTGCCCGACAGCGTGATCACGGGAAAGTACGCCGCGTAGCCGACACCGACCGCTGCGTTGGCCGCCGCCATCTGGCGCTCCGCAGACGCGATGTCAGGGCGGCGCTCGAGCAGGTGCGACGGCGCGCCGAGTGGAATGCGCGGCGGTGTCGCGAGCAATGCACGGTGCGGCATCGAGAAGTCCGTCGGCGGTACGCCGATCAGCGCCGCGATCGCATGCTCGTACTCGCCGCGCAACACACCTGCGTTCGTCGCCTGCACGCGAGCGGCCTGCAGCGTGAGCTCCGCTTGCACGACGACGGATTCGTTCTCGAGCCCAGCCTCGTAGCGCGTCCGTGTGATCGATGCGATTTCTGCGTTCGCCGTGACCGTCTTGTCGAGGAGCTCGATCAGCGCGTCCTGTCCACGCAGCTGGAAGTACGTCGCGGTGAGGGATGCCTGCGCGGCAAGCCGCGTGCTCTCCAGGTCGGCGGCGCTCGCCTGTGCGTTGTAGCGGCGCCCCCGCACGTTATTGCGCACGCGCCCGAACAGGTCCGGCACCCACGAGCCTTGGCCGGCGAGCACGTAGGCCTCGAAGGGACCCGGGATTCCGCCGCCAGTCGTCGCACTCGACCCAGTGACCGCCGAGGGATTCGCGCCGGTGACGCCGGGTGAGCGCCCGCGGCTCGTCGATGGTTGGAACACGATCGTCGGGTAGTACTGCGCCTCGGCCGCACGGATCAGCGCGCGTGCCGCGAGGTAGTTCTCGAACGCGGCGGCGATCGTCTGGTTGTTGACGTTCAAGTGTGCTTGCAGCGCGTCGAGCTCGGGCTGTCGAAACATCGTCCACCACGGACCGCGCGGCAGTGCGTCTCCCGGCGAAGCGACCTTCCAGGTGCCGGCTTCTTTGTATCTCGCTGATGTCGGCGTCGGTGCGGGCGGGACTTGATAGCTCGGGCCGACGACACACGCGCCCAGCGCGATCTGCGGTACGAGCGCCCACGCGCAGAGCGAGCGTCGCTTCATGCGCTGCTAGCGATGCACGCTCGACGCCATCCGCGGGAGGGAGTCAGCGCCGGTGTAGTCGCAAAACGCTTGCTAGCGCCGTTCGAGACGCGCGCGATTGTTCGTGAATTGCACACAGCGCGAGCACGATCACGCTGTGTTGCACCGCGCCTTCCGGGCACACGCAGTGCACCGGTACCATCTGCGTATGAAGTCCTTCGTCATCTTATGTGCGCTGTTCGTCACGGCTTGCGGCGGTCACGGCGAGGGTGAAATCGACGACGTCGTCGGCGCGGCGTGCATGAACGATCGCGATTGCGATTCGCGTTGCTATTTCGGCGGCGACTTCCCGGGCGGCTTCTGCAGCCTGCCGTGCGCGAGCGATAACGACTGCCCCGGCGATACGTACTGCATGCGCGAGGGCGGTGGCGTGTGCATGTTCGCGTGCCCCGCGTTCGACTGCACGCGGCTCGGCCAAGGCTGGGAGTGCCGCGATCAGGAGCGCCAGAACGGCGGCCACGTCAACGTCTGTAGCGGCGGTTAGACGACGCGAACGAGGCGGTAGTCCTTCTTGCCGCCGCGCACGAGCAGCAGACGCTGATCTGCGAACTGCTCGAGCGTGACCTTGTGCTTCACGTCGTCGATGCGGACGTTGTTCACGTACGCGCCGCCTTGCGTGATCTTGGTGCGGGCCGTGCTCTTCGAGTCCGCGACCGTGCGCGCGATCAGATCGACGATGCCGATGCCGTCGCCGAGCTCGGTGCGCGCGATGTCGATCGTCGGGATGATCTCGGCGAGCTTCGTCAGGTCGGTGCTCGACAGGCCATCGAGCGTGCCGGTCGCGAACACGCCGTTCGCCCACTCGACGCGCGTGACCTGCGCCTCGCCATGCACCCACGTTGTCATCGCGCGAGCGAGCTCGCGTTGCGCCATGCGCTTTGCGCGATCGGCATCGTGCGCGAGCAGCAGCTCGTCGAGCTCCGCGAGCGGCCGCAGCGAGAACATGCGCAGAAAGCGCGGCGCATCGGCGTCGCTGACGTTGAACCAGTACTTGTAGAACTCGAACGGTGGCGTGCGCTCCGGCGACAGCCAGATGCGTTCGCCCGTCGACGTCTTGCCCATCTTCTGGCCCGTCGAGTCGAGTAACAGTGGCGCGGTCAGGCCGAAGATCTTCGGGCGGCCGAGCTTGTGCTGGAGCTCGGTGCCAGCCGTGATGTTGCCGTACTGATCGTTGCCGCCGACTTGCAGCCGGCAGTTGTGGTGCTTGTTGAGCTCGACGAAGTCGAACGCCTGCAGCAGCATGTACGAGAACTCGGTGTAGCTGATGCCGTTCTCGGACTCGATGCGGCTCTTCACCGAGTCCTTCCCCATCATGTAATTGATGGTCAGGTACTTGCCGACGTCGCGGAGAAACTCGAGGAACGTGACGCCGCGAGTCCAGTCCGCGTTGTTCGTCATCAGCGCGCCGGTGCGCTTGTCATCGAAGTCGAGCAGGCGACCGAGCTCGCTGCGGATGCCGGCGAGGTTCGTCGCGAGCGTCGCGTCGTCGAGCAGGTTGCGCTCGTCGCTCTTGCCGGACGGATCGCCGATCATGCCGGTCGCGCCGCCGACCACGATGATCGGGCGGTGCCCCGCGAGCTGCAGACGCTTGAGCAGGATCGTCGGCACGAGGTTGCCCACGTGCAGGCTCGGCGCCGTCGGGTCATAGCCGGCATACGCGGAGACCGGGGCCTCTTTCGCGAGTAGCTCGGATAGACCTGCCCGATCTGTACAGTTCGCGTACAGGCCGCGGGCTTCTAGCTCGTCGACGATCGACATGCGGCGCACCCTAGCACGGAGGATGCGTTACGGCGCGGCTTCGGCGAGCAGGTTCATGACGAGCTTCCTGCAGTCCGCGAACACTGCTGGGTGTTCGTGCTCGTCGGCGAGCATGTCGACAAGCCACGTGGCGTCGAGGAGCCGCGACGTGAGCAGCCAGTTGTCGGGAAGCCGGCCGCCGGCGTCGGTATAGCCGCGCGCAAACGCCTCGCAGAACGCGCGGTCGTAGCGCTTCGAATAGCGAAACAAGCTGCCGATATCGACAAGCGGCGAACCGGTCGTCGTGGTCTCCCAATCGATCAGGCCGTTGATGCGCCAGCGATCGCCGGCCTGATAAACGAGCACGTTGCGATGGCCGAGGTCACCATGCGAGAGGCAAACCGAGCCAAACGCCATCGCGGGCTCTGCCGCTTCCATCGCGCGGCGCAACCCATCAGCCATCGGCGCGCCCATGCGTGCACGCGCGCGACCGGTCGTCAGCTGTCCGTACGCTTGCTCGAGGATCGGCGTCAGCTCGAACGGCTCCGTCGCGTCGGACTTCGCGAGCCACGCGAGCACGCGACCGAGCGGCTCGGCAAGCGTTGCGAACGCCGTGTGCTCGCCTTGCTTGCGCAGGTCATGCAGCGTGATGCCGTCGATCCAGCGATACACGATGACGAGGCGTTTCTCGTCCGCGTGTACCACGTCCGGCACCGGGAGCGTCCCGTGGAGCAGCGTGAGCGTCGTGAGCTCGGTGTCGAACCAGTCCTTGCCGCCGGCGTAGTGCTTGACGCCGAACACGTCGCCGCTCTCGGTCGTGACCTTGTGGATCGTGTTCGTCAGGCCGCCGTTGACAGGCTCGATCGTCTTGAGCGGACCGCCGGCCGCTTCTTCGAGGTCTTCCTTGCTGACTTGCAGCAGCGGGAAGACCCGTACATCCGTTATGACGGTATCGATGCGCAACGAGCCACCAGCGTATCAGCGCGCGTAATCGGACGCGCGGGTCTCACGCACGACAACAACCCTGACCTGACCGGGATACGTGGCTTCCGTTTCGATCGCCCTTGCGATCTCTTTCGACATGACGATCGCCTGCGCGTCGTCCACCTGATCGTTCATCACCATCACACGAATTTCACGGCCGGCCTGAAGCGCATACGCGCGCTCGACACCGCCGAAACGCTTACAAATTGCTTCGAGATCGTCGAGTCGCTTGATGTACGAGGCGAGCTGCTCCCGGCGCGCGCCGGGCCGTGCTGCCGACAACGCATTCGCTGCGGCGACGATGTGGTCGAGTAGCGCCTGTGGTTTGGGGCCGCCCTCGTCGCCGTGGTGCGACGCGATCGCCTGGCACACTTTCGGCGACTCGCCGTGCTTGCGGCACAACGCCGCACCGACTTCGGAGTGCGGACCCTCTTGCTCGTGATCGATCGCTTTGCCGACGTCGTGGAGCAGACCCGCGCGGCGCGCGAGCTTGACGTTCGCGCCGAGCTCCGACGCGATGAGGCCGGCGAGATAGCCGACCTCGATCGAGTGGAGCAGAACGTTCTGCGCGTACGACTGGCGGAACTTCAGCCGGCCGAGATGCCGCACCAGCTCGGGATGCACGCGGTGCAGACCGAGGTCGAACACCGCTTGCTCGCCGGCTTCCTTGCAGACCTTGTCGACTTCCTTCTCGGCCTTGCGCACGCACTCTTCGATGCGCGTCGGATGAATGCGGCCGTCGGCGACGAGCGCCGAGATCGCGATGCGCGCGACTTCGCGGCGCACCGGGTTAAAGCACGAGATCGTGATCGCTTCGGCCGTGTCATCGATGATCATGTCGATGCCGGTCGCCGCTTCGAGCGCGCGGATGTTGCGACCTTCGCGGCCGATCAGGCGACCCTTCAGATCGTCGGAGGGCAGGGGAATCACGGCGACCGTGCGCTCGTGAACGAACTCGCTCGCGAACCGCTGGATCGCCGTTGCGACGATCGTCTTGGCGCGTGCGGTCGCTTCCTTCGCCGCGTCGTCTTCGATGCGTTTGATCTCGACGGCCGCCGACGCGAGCGCCTGACCGCGCACTTCTTCTTCGAGCTTCTTGCGCGCAGCTTCTTCCGATAGTCCCGCAATCTGCTCGAGCTTCTTGCGCGCGTCCGCCTGCGCCGATTCGGCTTTCTCGACGGCAGCGTCGGCCTGCTTGATCTTGCCCTCGACGCTCTTCTCTTTCTTGTCGAGCTCGCCCGCGCGCCGCTCGGCGTCTTTGCGCTGCTTGTCGATGTCGCGTTCTTTTTGCGCGATCGATTCTTCGCGCTTCTGGAGCTCGGCTTTGCGCTGCTTCAGATCGTCTTCGAGCTCGGCCTTGCGCTTGCGCGCCGCCTCTTTGCCCTCGACCTCTGCTGCTTGCTTGATCGCTTCGACCTCGGCGTTCGCCGCGGTGCGAATCTTCTCGGCCTCTTCTTCGGCGACCTTGGCCGCGCCGCTATCGCCGCGCGCGCGACCGAGCCGCGTGCCGAGAAACACTCCGGCGAGGAGGCCGATCACGACGGCCACGAGAATGAAAACGGGTTCCATCAGTCCGGTGCTCGATAGATCGCCGCCTCGGTGACGACGTAGTGAAGGGCCGCGTCGTGCGGTTCGCGCGGCACGTGCTCGATGATCTGACACTCGAACGCGAGCCCGATGCGCAACGCCGCCGGCGATGCCGCCGCGAGCGTCACGTCGTAATACCCACGTCCCCACCCGATGCGACCACCGGCGCGATCGAACGCGAGACCGGGCACGAACACTGCCGCGATCTCGGAGAGGTC
>DASUFX010000496.1:0-16059 GCA_036274355.1 Kofleriaceae bacterium
GAGCGTCTCGTCAAGATCACGCGTCGCCACGACATCCCGATCATCGAGGACGACGTCTACGGCGAGCTCGTGTTCGACGGCGCGCGGCCGCGTTCGCTGCGCTCGTTCGCTGGCTCGAGCGATGACAACCACGTGGTGGTCGTCAGCTCGGTGAGCAAGACGCTCGCGCCTGGCTATCGGGTGGGCTGGATCGCCGGCGGTCGCTGGCACGATCAGATCGTACGGCTGAAGTTCTCGCAGTCGCTTGCGTGCCCGCCACTGCTCGGCATGGCGATCGCCGAGTTCTTGTCGTCGGGCGGCTACGATCGGCATCTGCGCCGTCTGCGCACCGCAGTCGCCGGTAACGTCGAGCGGTACCGCGAGGCGATCACCGAGGAGTTTCCCGAGGGGACCCGCGTGGCGGCGCCGCGCGGCGGATTCGTGCTGTGGGTCGAGCTGCCACCTGGCGTCGACGCACTCACGCTCCACGAGCAGGCTTTGCGCCGCGGCATTGTTGTTGCGCCGGGTCCGCTGTTTTCTGCGCGGCAGAGATTCGCGAATTTCATACGCATCTCTGCCGGCTCGCCATGGAACGAGCGCGTGGCAGCAGCCATGCGAACACTCGGGCGCCTGGTCGGGAAATCCTAGCCGGGGTTCAGGCGTATATTTCGGCGGTGACGACGACGCCGGGGTACGAGACGACGATCGGCGTCGTCGATCCGACTGATCCAACCGCACCCGAGGAGCCGCGCAGCGAACGACGCCAGGAGCTCACGCGCGGCACGATGGTCGGTCGCTACCAGATCATCAAGATGATCGGTCGCGGCGGCATGGGGGCGGTCTACGCCGCCCACGATCCCAATCTCGATCGGCAGGTCGCGCTCAAGCTGCTGCACTCGACGTCCGCGCGTAACGACGACGGCGCGGAGCGCATGATCCGCGAGGCGCAGGCGCTCGCGCGACTCGACGATCCGCATGTCGTGCAGGTCTACGACGCAGGCGAGTACGAGGACCAGATCTTCATCACGATGCAGCTCGTCGATGGCGTCGACCTCGGCACTGCGATCACGCACAAGAAGCCCGGCGTGCCGCTGCTCATCTCGTGGTTCTGCGACGCCGGCCGTGGCCTCGCTGCCGCACACGCTGCCGGTCTCGTTCACCGCGACTTCAAGCCGAACAACGTGCTCATCGATGGGCGCGGCCGCATCGCGGTCACCGACTTCGGGCTCGCGCGCACGCTCGAGCCGAGCGACGAGCGCCGTCATCTCACTGGCGTCAACGCGATCATGGGCACGCCGGCGTATATGTCGCCGGAGCAGCACGGTCAGCAGAGCGCCGGACCCGCGAGCGATCAATTCTCGTTCTGCGTCGCGCTGTGGGAAGCGCTCTACGATCGCCATCCGTTCATCGCAGGCGATCGCTCGAGCATCGCGTCGATGTCGCCGTTCGCGATCGGCTATCAGATCTTCGACGGCGAAATCATCTTGCCGCCGAAACAACGCCACGTGCCCCGCCGCGTGCACGAGGCGCTCGTCCGCGGGTTGTCGCGCGATCCGGACAAGCGTTGGCCGTCGATGACGGACCTCATCGCCGAGATCGCACCGGCACAGAAGCGTCGGATCTGGCCGCTCGTCGTCGGCATCGGCGCGCTCGCCGCGGCCGGCGGCGGTGTCGCGATGTGGCTCGTGCTCGCGAACGATCCCGAGCAGGCGAGTTGCGCGCAGCAATCCGCCAGTCGCGTGACCGGAGCGTGGTCGACCACCGCGGCGCAGGCACTGCAGGCGCAGTTCGCGAAGAGTGGTCGCTCGTACGCGGAGAAGGCGGCACAGCAGGCGCGCACCGGGCTCGATCGCTACGCGACGCGCTGGCAGAACCTGGCGGCCGATGTCTGCGAAGCGGAGCGTGCGGCGTCGGGCAAGGTGCCCGAGCTGGTCGTGCGCCGTCACGCGTGTCTCGACAGCCGGCTCGATTCGTTCCGCGGCGTCACGACGATGCTGACGAGTGAAGCGAAACCGGAGTTCGTCGATCGCGCGCAGGCGATCCTCGACGGATTGCCCGATCTTGCGGACTGCATCGACGAGTCATTGCCCGACGTGCCGCCCGCCGCGATAGCCACCGAGGTCGCGAAGCTCGACACCGAGCTGTCGGCCGTCGAGGCACGCGCGATCGCCGGTGACTACGCGACGAGCAAGGACGCGGCGACAAAGATTCTGGCGCGTGCGGATCAACTGAAATGGCCGCCGCTGCAGGTACGTGCGCACTTCGTGATCGGCCGCGTGCAGGCGGCGTTGCTCCTGCCGGCGCGGGACGAGCTGATCGCCGCCGGCGAGATCGCGAATGCGAACCACCTCGATCGCGAGGCGGCGCGCGCGTGGACGATGGCTCAGCAGGCGGCAGGCTACGAGCAATCCGCCGACGCGCTGGCGACGCTCGCGCCGATCGCGCGGTCGGCTGCGCAGCGCACGAACGACAAGGTTCTGATCGCGACGGCCGAGATCAAGCGTGCGCGCGCGCTCGTCCGCATGCGCAAGTGGCAAGACGGTGCCGCCGCGTGCAAGGCCGCGTACGACAACGCCCTGACGCTCGACAAGAAGGCTGCCGTCGACGAAGCGCGCGACTGCATGCTCGAATCGCTGGTGCCGCTCGGCAAGGGCGACGACGTCGAGAAGCTGCTCGCGCAGATCCTCGCCGACAAGACCACCGAGCTCGGCGCCGATCACCCGACGATCTCCGACTACCTCAAAGTGCGCGTCGGTCAACGCCTGCGCAAAGGCGACCTCGTCGGCGCGCGCAAGGACGCCGAGCAGATGCTCGCGATCCGGCGCAAGACGTATCCCGAGAAGCACTACCGGATCGCCGAGGCGATCAAGGGCCTCTCCGACGTCGTGGCTGCCGAGGGCAAGGCCGACGAAGCGGACAAGCTCCACCGCGAAGCGCTCGCGATGCTCGACGAGACGAAGTCGGAGCACTTGGTTCTCCTCAGCGCGCTGCTCGTCGAGATCGCGACCCGCGAGTTCATCTCCGGCAAGCACAAAGAAGGTCTCGAGCGCTTCGAGCACGCGGCGAAGCTCGTGCGCAAACGAGCCGGCGACAACTCGCTCGAGCTCGCGATCCTGCTGCTCAATTACGGCCAGTTCAAAGCGAGCGAGAACGTCGAAGCCGGTCTCGGCCTGATCGGCGAGGCGCGCGAGATCCTCGAGAACAACAAGGATCGGCGCGCGCCGGTCGCCGGCATCGCGGCCGCGATCATCGCGAACAATGCAAAGCGCTATCCCGACGTCGTCAAGTTCCTCGACGAGACGCTACCTCTGCTCGGCCCCAACGACGATCCCGAGCAGATCGCGACCGCGAAGTCACTGCTCGCACGCGCCCTCGTCGAGACCAAGGGCGACAAGAAGCGAGCGCGTCAGCTCGCGACCGACGCGAAGACGACGTTCGTCAAGCTCGGTCCGTCGTTCGACGCCGACGTCAAAGTACTCGACAAGGTGCTAGCCAAACTCAAGTAGCGCGCGCTGCTCCGCATCCGTGAATGGAGCAGGGCGCTGCTCGTCTGGTCCGTACAGAAGATCGAGCAACCGCGCGCGGTAATCGACGCGGGCGCCCAGCCGAACCAGCATCGCGGTCACGCCAAAGTAGAACTGGTTCAAGAACACCATGTCGGGCGTGATGTTGATGCGCGAGCGGTTCGGGTTCGCGTAGATGAACACGTGCCACATCTTGCGCAAATGCTCGGCGGTGTACGCAAACGCGCCCTCGCCGAGGAACGGGCGATGGACGTGGAGCAGCGCTCGATACGCGTAATCGAAGTCATACGTGTGCGGATCGGGCACGGCACCCATATCGATCAGCATCGCGCGCACGCCGTCGCGGTCGCGTGACAGGATCGCGCGCAGCATCTGCTTCAGCTGATCGACGAAGCGCTGAGAGAAGCGCTTGATACGGCCGAAGTCGAGGAAGCAGACGTGCTCGTCGGTGAACAGAAAGTTCGTCGGTGCAGGGTCCGTGTGAAAGAACCGGTGCAGGAACAGCCCTTGAAAATAGAAGTCGAGCAGCGCGAGCGCCGCGCGTTCACGAGCACTCGCGCTCGCGGTTTTGACGAACGACAGCAGCGGTGCGCCGGCGAGCAGCTCCGAGGTCAGAATGCGGCGGCTGGAGAGCTCCGGGATCACGCCTGCGATCCGGATGTCGGAACGCGCAGCGAATGCACGTGCGGCCTCGCCTTGGTTTGACGCCTCGAGCGTGTAGTCGCATTCCTCGAGAATGCGCGCGCGAAGCTCGTCGAGGATGATCGGATGTTGCTGCCCGCGGAAGAACAGCGCGAGTGCGCGATCGAAGCGCGCCGCGTGGCCGAGATCGATCTCGAGCGCTTGGACGATGCGCGGGTATTGCACTTTCACCGCGACGGAGCGGCCATCGGCCAGCCGGGCTTCGTGCACCTGACCGATGCTCGCGGTCGCGATCGGATCTGCGGACCACGTCGCGAACAGTTGGCGCGGTGTCTTGCCGAGCTCCTGCACGAACACCTGGCACACTGCTGCCGCTGACATCGGTTTGGTGTCTGTCTGCAGCATCGAGAGCACGGCCCGTTCGCGCTCGGTCATGATGACATCGGCGTAACTGATCATCTGGCCGAGCTTCATCGCGAGACCCTTGAGCTCGCCGAGCATCCGAGTGACACGGCGAAGCGACGCTTCACGCACTTGGCGGAGCAGTGGGTTGCCCTCGCTCTCCTGTAACGCGCCAAAGAACACGAGCCACAACACCGACGCCGCGGCGACGCGCGCGGTACGTGTCGTTGCCTCGAACGGGAGCCGCTTCGTCACCGTTTGCTCGCCGAGTCCCATCTCGCGCTCGTAGAGCTCGAGCAGGCGCAGCACTGGACCTGGGATGGTGTGCTGACCGCTCTCCCATTGTGCGATCGCGCTCGCCGCGACGCCGAACAGCTCGGCGAGCTGCCGCTGCGTCAGATCGAGCTCGTCCCGAACGTGTCGAAGTCGTTGCGACTCCGACCGCCGGTCGACGCGATCGAGCATCCGCGGCATTGCCAACCTCGTAACATGGCTGCCGTCTTCCCGATCGTACAGGCTGCTCAGGCCGTGACTATTTTCGTCCGCCTGTTCACCGTCGGCATCTCGGTCACTTAGATGGATGCTGGGGCGTCGTGTGGCTCGCCCCAGGAGGGACCGCATGATTCGAAGGTCTGCACTGATCCTCGGGGTGTGCTGGCTCGGCCAGGCTCCCGCCCCCGCACGTGCCGACGTCTACTGCGGCGCGAGTAATCCGAACCACGACGCGCCGGCCGGCTACCTCGTGCTCAGCCGGTCGCAAGACATCGTCGCGCCGGTCGTGAGTGCACTCGGCGAGTACCGCACTCACACCATGCTCTCGCATGGCAGCTGGTTCACGCACGCAGCGATGCGGACGCCGAGCTCGGGACGCAATGCACCGCACCTCAACTCGGATCAGCTCCGCTGGGGCGATCCGGGTGCCGAACAGATCAGCGCAGCCTCGGCGTACACGTTTCTGTACGAGCCAGGCAACGGTGGCCTCGAGTTCATCTCGAAGCAGTCAGGCACGTCGGGCGGCGGATCGGGATCACGCGCCGAAGAGCTCGGCATCTCGTCGTACTTCTGGGAGGACTGGCCGTGGCGCTTTGTGCCGGCCCGCTGCGAGCAGCGGTTCATGCCCTCGTTCTCGACGTACTACGACTGCACGGGCACCAAGCGCACGGCTCCGTATACCTACGGCGGCAGCTCGTCGGTGTCGGTGATGACTGGCGGCGGTTACTACCGGCTGCGCGACGATGGCGGCGACATTCCGTACAGCCTGCATCAGTACGTCGATATCGGCAGCCTCGTCACGCGCGGTGATCGCCGCTGCCACTTCACGAACTACGGCTACCTCGTGTGCACCGACGAGGGTGTCGTGTGCTCGACACTGATGGCGTGGGGCGTGAAGAAAGCGCTCGGCCGCCAGATCGCGGTGCCGACGTACACGCCGCAGCAGACGCTAGATGCCGCGTCCGCACTTCATCACGGTGTGATGAGCAAGTGCCTCAACCACGTCGGCATCTTCGAGAGCTTTGCGAGCTGGCTCCTCGGCAGTGGTGACGAATGGCAGATCTGCGACGAGATGGGCTGGCAGGTGCTCAACTGCATGCTCGATCCGAATACCTGCACGCTGAGCTATCAAATCAACTCGACGGTGCGCGCGTCGACAGTGAGCCCCGACTCCATCTCGGGCTGGCGGCCGGGACAGGACTGGGGCAACCCGGCGATCAACGGACCGTGGACGCAGGCAGGTTGGTACGAGGACATGAGCTTCAGCGGCGGCGGCACGACTTACACCTGCTGGGCCAACTGACATGAGTGCGCAAGCTCCGCAGAAGAAGTCGCGACGCGTGTTGTTGCTCGCCGGTGCCGCGCTGCTATGGCTCGTCGCGCTGAGCGCGCTCGTTGCCGTGCTTCGCGCCGACGAGGAGGGGCACCGCGTGGCGCATGCAGCCGAGCCGTCCGGTGCGTCTCGCCGGATCACGGCGCGTCCTGCGATGGAAGCAATCCACGACAAGGACGACGCAGACGCCACGCCGATCGTGATCGACGAGATCACCGTCGAGAAGCGAGAGATCTGCGCGGGCGAAGAGAACCTCGTGACCGTGCGCGCCCACGCCGCGCGGGAAGAGGATGCACCCGAGCTGCAGATCATCATCGATGGCACGCCCGGTTCGCAGGTCGCGCTGCGCCCGACGAGCTATCTCGGCCCGGATGGCACGGCACCGCGCGTGACCGCGCATCTCGGCGACGAGCGCCGCGTCAGCGCCGAGATTCCGCCGTTCGAGGTTCGCGACTGCCACCCCGAGCGCATCCTCGACGTCCGCCACCGTGCAGTGCCCAACGCGCCGGGGCGCGTCGAGCTATGGGCCAACGTCGTCCAGCATGGCCCCGGCGAACAGTTCAAGCCGGTGCGCTATCGCTGGGAGCTCAGCGACGGCACGCGCGAGGAAACGACGACGCCGATCTTCGAGAAGAGCTTTCGCGGTCGGCGGCAGGACGCGCTCTTCACGCACGTGCTCGTGACGTGCATCGCGGAGAGCGCGGATGGCCAGACGTTGATGGGACGTACCAACATCGAGCTGTTCAATCAGGCGTACGAGATCCTTGCCCGCAAGGGCACCGTGCTCCTCGAGGTCGATCACCCGCAGTTTCCCGAGCTCGACGAGAAGGGCATCGTGAACTGGCCGATCCGCGTATGGCATCACCACAACGCGCCGGTCACGATCACCGCAATCCGCCGGATTCGGGTGTCACGCGACGGCGCACTCGGGGCAGGTGGTGGCCGCGAGCAGATCGATCAGGTTCCGGTCGAATCGGTGCTGGGCACGAACCGGATCCCGTCGGGCTGGATCGATGCGAAGGTCACGCTCGACACGCATGCCGATCCTGATGTCGCGTACGTGTTGTACGAGATGACCGGGCGGACCGACGACGGCTACCCGGCTGGCGGCGGCTTCTCGGTGATGCGCCCGACCGAGCTACCGACACGTGAGAAGCACGTGCAGGTCGCCGACGTTCAGCTGATGGCGAAGATCATCGCCGCGCAGAAGATCCTCGGCAAGCAGTACGTCACCGACGAGGACATCTGGCGGCTCGAGCGCGAGGGCAAGCTCGACACCGCGACGATCGATCCTGCGGACCTGCCCGAGCATCTGCCCGCGACGGAGCCGGGACCGAAGCTCGGCCGAAGCAAAGGGCGATGAGCATCACCGGGATCGAGCGAGAGCTGTGGCTGCTCGCGCTGTGCTATCGCGCGAGGCTACCGCTGCCCATGCTGGTCGTGCAGCGGTGCCTCGATCAGATGACGTGCAGCACGCGTGCAAGAGCACGCGCGTAGGCTAGAAGCCCATGCCGCCGTCGACGTCGAACGTGCGCGCGTTGAAGTAGTCGCACTCGAGGCAGAACTTCACGGCGAGCCAGAGGTCCTCGGGCGTGCCGATGCGGCCGACCGGAATCTGCGCCACGATCGCATCGCGCGCCTTCTGGTTCATGCCCTGCGTCATCGGCGTCTCGACCATGCCCGGCGCGACGCCGCACACGCGAACGCCGAACTGCGCAAACTCACGCGCCCACGTCACCGTGTTCGCCGCGAGCGCAGCCTTCGCCGATACGTAGTTCGACTGGCCGCGGTTACCGTGGCGCGCGATCGACGACATGTTGACGATCACGCCCGGCTTCTGCTCGCTCGCGACCATCTTCGCGACGGTCTCGCGGACCATCATCGTCGCGCCCGTGAGGTTCACGCCGATCACGAGGTCGAAGTTCTCTTTGCTCATCTTCGAGATCTCGCCCGTCGTCTTGTCCTTCTTGACGAGCAGTCCGTCGCGCAGGATGCCGGCATTGTTGATGAGGCCGTTGAGGCCGTTCATCTGGCCGTACGCCCAGTCGACAAACGCGGTGACATCCGCTTCGCTCGAGACGTCGAGCTTGCGCGTGTGCACCTTACCCGGCAGTCCGCGCGTCGCTTCAGCGAGCGCCGCGAGGCCCTCTTCCTTGACGTCGCCCGCGGCGACCTGAGCGCCAGCCTCGGCGAGGCGGCGAGCGAAGTGCGCGCCCATGCCCTGGGCTGCACCGGTGACGATGATCTTGAGCTGCGACAGGTTCATGGCGCCTTCTTATCATTGCTGCGGTGCAACAACCAGTGCTGCGTCGCAGCAATCGTGCCGAGCGCCGTTCAGTGGGTCACTGGCACTGGTTGTTGTTCATGCAATTGCCCGACTTGCAGTCGTCGTCGCTGTTGCAGCCGATACCCGGGTCGCAGTTGCCGCCGGTGCCGCCGGACATGCCCGAGTAGGAGAAGTTGGCGTTGCCGACCATCGCCATGATCTGGACGTTACCGAGGCTGCTCTTGCGCTGATGAGTGAGCGTGACGAGCGCGCCGGTGCTGGCCGCATCGATGAGCAGCGTGCCGTTGCCACGGTTGATCGCGCTCGTGATCTTGGCGGCCATGTCGGCGGCGGTGTCCATGTTGCCGATCGCGATCTTGATGTTGCCGCTCGTGATCATGTTGTCGTCGTCGAATTCGTACGTCTCGACATGCGTGAAGCCGTCGTTGATGGTGATCGTGTTCTTGTCGACGAACTCGGTGTGGCTCACCGCAACGATGTAGCCGGTCGCAGCCGACGACGCTTGCACGTGGCAGGTCGCATCGCAGCGGCCACACGCCATGTTGTTGTGGTCGTCGCACACCTCGCCGAACGTCATCTGGACGTTGCCGTCACCGCAGTACGGGCCGGTCTTCGCCGGCGTCGACTTGCAATCGCCCGCGCACACCGTGCAGATCCCGTTCGGCGAGTTGTACGGGCACGTTGACTCGGTCGCGCTGTTACCGTCGTCGCAGACCTCGAACGGCGAATCCATGTTCGTGTCGCCGCAGAAGTGACCGATGAGGTTCTCCACCATCTGGCAGTTCGCGCTGCACAGCTGGCAGGTCTGCGTGCCGTACGAACATAACGTCTCCGGCATCGTGTTGCCGTCGTCGCACATCTCGTCGGTGCTATCGGTGAAGCCGTCGCCGCAGATGTTGAACTTGCAGTCGTTGCGGCACGCGTCGGTATTGACGTTGTTCATGTCGTCGCAGTCTTCACCGGCTGCCATGTTCACGGTGCCGTCGCCGCAGATCGGAATCGTGCAGTTCGCATCGCAGGTCGCCGTGTTGACGCCGGAGCTATCGCATTGCTCGCCGAACGCGAGGTTGACGAAGCCGTCGCCACACCCCGGCATCGAGCAGTCGAAGTCGCACGTCATCGACGGGCCGGCGGTATCGCACGCTTCGTTGGGACCGCCGGGGACGCCGTCGCCACAGTAGTTGATCGTGCAGTCGTTCTTGCACGCGTCTTCGTCGACGGTGTTCGTGTCGTCGCACTGCTCGCCACGCGTCAGGTTGAGCTTGCCGTCGCCGCAGCGCGCGTTCGTGCAGTCCATGTTGCAGTCGAACGTCTCGCCAAAGTTGACGGCCGGATCGCACTCTTCCGGGTTAAGGCCCTTGGTCTTCAGCTCGTGATCACCGCAGCGCGCGATGTGGCACTGGACGCAGTCGTCGTCATTGAACATGTTGCCGTCGTCGCACTCTTCGATCGGTAGGCCGTCGGCGCCCTTGTCGATCGCGCCGTCGCCGCAGCCCTGACCGCCCTGGCAGTCGTCATTGCAGTTACCGGGGGCGCCAGCGTCGTCGCACTTCTCGTTGATGTCGACGATGCCGTTGCCGCAGACCTCGGTCGACTTGCAGTTGCCGGAGCAACCGTCGCCGGGCACCGTGTTGCCGTCGTCGCAAACTTCGGTGATGTCGCGGATGCCGTTGCCACACGTCTCGACTGACTTGCAGTCCGCCGAGCAGCCATCGCCGCCGTCGTCGTTACCGTCGTCGCAGATTTCGCCGGCGGCCGAGTTGATCACGTTGTCGCCGCAGACTTCTTTCGAGAGGCAGTCCTTGGCGCAGCCATCGCCGTCGATGACGTTGCCGTCGTCGCACTTCTCGGTCGACTGCTGGATGCCATCACCGCAGTCGTTCGTGATGCAGATCGGCTGCGCGGCGGCGCACTTCGTACCTTCGGGGCACGTGATGCCGGTCTTGCACTCCTGCGAGTCAGGTGGGCGCGCGCAAGCCGCGAGCGCGAGTGACGCGAGAACAAGCCAACGTGTAATCGAAGTCATCGATAATCTCCGTTAGAACTTTCCCTGCACCATCGCGCCAGCCAGGTTTGGCGTGAGGATCGGTTTGATCGAGACCTTCTTCTCTTGCTCCTCTTGGAGCTCCTCGGGCCGGATCTGGTAGGCCTTCGGGCGATTGAGGATTGCGAGCAGCGCGCCGGCAGCGACGGCCGCACCGGCGACGCCGTACGCGACGTAGCCGAGCGTCTTCTTCTGGTCGCCGGAGTCGCGCAGATCGGTGATCGCGGTCGTCGTCTGGCAACCCATGTTGTTCTGGTTGCAGGCCGTGACGGCCTTGTCGTAGTCGTTGTACGACGAGTCGGCCGCGAGCTCGAGCGCGACGCCCACGAGACCGACGGCGACACCGCCGCCGAGCACCGCGTACGGCATCCACGTTGCCTGCCAGCGCCGGTTGAAGCGAGTCAGCTCTTCGGCCGTGTACAGCTTGAGCTCGATCCGGAAGTGCTCGCCCGGGCCGATGAACGGCGCATTGATCCGCGTCTGGTAGCCCTTCTTGTCGGCGACGAACGTGTGGCGGCCGATGCGCACGCTCTGCGTGAACTTGCCTGGTGCGATGAAGACCTCCTTGCCGTCGACGGAGACCTTGGCGCCCGCTTTGTCGCAGCTCACCTCGATGTGCGCGATCTGCTTTTCGAGCAGGAGCATGTACTCCTTTGCGTGCTCGAGCTTGTCCGTCTGCAGCGGCGCATCACCGAACGCGATCGCCTTCTGGAAATTCTCGAATGCCTCGATCGGCTGGTCGAGGTTCATCTGCGCGAGCGCGAGGTTGTAGTGGATCGCGGGGTGCGGCCAGCTCTCGAGCGCCTTGCGATAGGTCTCGCTCGCGCGCGCGAACAAGCCGTCGTTGAGCTGCGAGTTGCCTTCGCGGAACAACAGCAGCGCCGCCTTCTGACGCTCCTGCGAGATACCGGCTGCCCACGGACGGTTGTCGCCGCCCTTCTGCAATGACTCGTCGCTGCCCGCCTTCTCGCCATTGTTCGGTGCCGGCGCCGGCGATGGCGACGCAGCCGGTGTCGGATCCGGCGGCTTCGGTTGCGCATGCGCGCTGCCGAAAGTCAGCACGACGCCGAGCAATCCCCACATTGCCTTGGTCATAAGTTCTCCAGCGGGCTCAACTATCATTTGAGATCGTCGACGATCGGGCTACCGATCTGCGACTGCAGACGTCGCACGCGTTCCTGCTCTTGGCGCCACAGTGCCTCGACCTTCGCCTTCTCGAACAATACTTCGTCCTTCGCCGCGACGGCTTCACCCTGTGCCTTCTCGGCGGACTTCTGCGCAGCCTTCGCACGTTCCTCCGCGTGCTTCGCCTGCGCCTCGTTCTCCTGGGCGTCCTTGAGCGCGAGCTCGAGCTCGGCGTTCTTCTTCTTCAGATCTTCCTCGGCTACGTCGAGCTTCACGTCGACGACTTGCTTCGCCGCCTCCGCCGCTTGCCGCTCTTTCTCTTTCTGGCGCATCGCCGCGAGGTTCTCGTCGGCTTCGATCTTCAGCTTCACCGCTTCCGCTGTCTTCTGCTCGGCGACCAGCTGGTTCTGCTTCGCATCGTTGCGCGATTTCTGGATCACGACGAGCGCGACGAGTGCCGCGACGACGAGGATCGCCATGCCGATGAACGCGCCGATCACCGCGACGCGCTTGCGGCGTGACACCGCCTGCTCGTAGAGGATGATCTCGTCGAGGAACGCCTGCTCGATATCCGAGAGCGGACCTTTGTAGCGGCGACGGAACTTCTTCGCTTCCTCGGCGGTATCGCCGCGCCACAACAAGTCTGCCGAGCGCCCCTTCGCGTTCCATTGGCGCGACGCGGTCCGCAGCTGATCGATGATCGCAGCGTCGTCCTGCGTCTCGTCGAGCCAGCGACGTAACGTCGGCCAGTTCTGGATCAGCGACTCGTGCACGATTTCAACGGTCGAGCCTTTGCCACCCTCGAGCGTCTGTACGACGAGCAGGCGCGCATCGACCATCTGATCGATCAGGCGCTGCACCTCGCCGACCTCGCGCGACAGGTCGCGCAGCTCCTCGAGCGGAACGATCGCACGCGTCCGTTCGGGCGTCACGAGGCGCAGCAGCACCGCTCGGACCAGCTGTTGCCTGTGCTGACCGAGGTCCTGGACCACGCTGTCGGCGTGGCTCGCGAGTGCACCGGCGACACCGCCCATCGCCATGTAGCTCGTGTGCGTGAGCATCTTGCGGCCAGCGTCGCGGGTCTCCCATAGCTTGCTCGCCGCGAACTGCAGCAGCGGTAGCGCGCCGGGCGTGGTCTCGAGGTGATCGAGCATGTCCTCGACGGTCGTCGGGTACTCGAACGAGTAGCCAGCGAGCTCTGCCGGATGCACGATCGCCTCCTTGAGGCCGTCGCGGTTGGGCTGATTCAAGAAGAACAAGCCCTGCGTGAGCTCGGCGGTGAACTGCTGGTCCTCGGCGACGCGATCGAGAAAGTCGGAGCGGATCGACAGCACGACGCGCAGCGGGCTGGTCGCGTCGTCCGCGACGGCTGACAGACACGCGGTGAACGCCGCGCGCTCGGCCGCATCCGGCACCTGCGTGTAGAGCTCCTCGAACTGGTCGACGAACACCATGATGCGGCGGCTATCGCGACGCGCGCGGTGGCGCAGCACGTGGCCGAGGTGACCGGGCTCGTTGCGCAGCTTCTCGGCGAGCTTCGCCTGCGCCGCCATGTCGTCGGCGACGTTCGATGCCGTGCCGATGAGCGGCGCGATGATCGCAGCGAGCGCATCCATCGGCTTGCGGCCGGGGCGCGTGACGAGCGTCTCCCACTGCTCGCCAGAACGCTTCAACGCGGGGACGAGACCGGCGCGCACGAACGACGACTTGCCGACGCCGGAGCTACCGACGACTGCCATCAGCGGCCGATCGCGGATCCTCGTCACCATCGCCGCGATCTCGCGGTTACGGCCGAAGAACTTGCCGGCGTCGTTCTCCTGGAACGACGACAGACCGGCGTACGGGCTCTCGTCGATCTGCAGTTCCGTCGAGCGGCGACCCGGCAAGAACGGCTCGAGCGCGCGTAGCAACTCGGCCGCGCTTTGCGGGCGCTGCTCCTTCATCTTGAGCAGGCAGCGATCGACGATGGTGATCAGCTCGCGTGGGCAGTCGGGCGGCGCCGCTTCGGCCATCGACGGCATCGGCAGCTCGAGCATCGCGGTGACGACGAGCTGGTTACCGTCGAGCGGGTGCAGCGGGTGGCGACCGGTGATCAAACGATGCAGCAGCACGCCGCACGCCCAGATATCGCTCAGGCGATCGATCTCGATGCCAATGCCCCACTGTTCAGGGGACATGTACTTGAGCGTGCCCATGATCGTGCCGTGCCGCGTGAGGCCGGTGTTCGATCCGGTCGCCAGCTCGAGTGGGCTCGGCATGCGAATCGCGCCCGACGAATTCTGTGGCACGTGCGTCGCCTCGAGCACCTTCGCGATGCCGAAGTCGAGCACCTTGATGCTGCCGCTGTCGGTGATGAAGATGTTGTCGGGCTTGAGGTCGCGGTGAACGATGCCCTGGCCGTGCGCGCACTCGAGTGCCTTGAGCGTCGCGACCATGATCTCGACGGCGCGCGAGTAGGGCAGCTTGCCGCCGCCCTTGATCAGGCTCGTCAGCGGCTTGCCGTTCAGGTACTCGAGCACCATGTACGGCGCGCCGACGTGCTCGCCGACTTCGTAGATGACGACGATGTTTTCGTGCTGGCAGCGTGCGGTTGCACGCGCTTCGACGAGGAAGCGCTGGGTCAGCTCCTGCTGATTGGACTGCAAGAACTTGATCGCGACGCGACGACCGAGTCGCAAGTCGCGGGCGAGGTAGACGGTGCCCATACCGCCTTCGCCGATCATCTTGATCATCTCGTACTGGTTGATGCGAACACCGGGATGCGGCTGCGCCGATGCAGCGTGGATCCCGGTGGATCCTCCCGAGCCGGGTGTGCTCGGTGGCGTGCCGGGCGTGCTGCCGGGCGCGCTGCCAGGAACGATGCCGCTCGGCGTATCCCACGCAGAGCGCGGCGCGATCCCGGATGGGCCTTCCGAGGGACGGCGCGCGCGGCCCGAGCTCGCGATCGTGGCGCGACCCTGCGCGGCGACGGGCTGCGGAACCGGCGTACCCTGCGGCATCGTCGGCGGTGCTGGAATCGGTGTCGGCTCCGACGACGAGAGGATGACCGTCGGCGGTGCGGCGGACGGCGCGGTTGGTGTGACGTTGATGCCGGGCATCGTCGGACGCTTCTTCGGCCCGGGCGCACCGATCATGGTCGCGTTGACGGCTGCAGGCTTGGGTGAGCTGACGATCGTGCGATCCGTTGGCTTCGCGCCGGTTTCCATCCGCGCATCGGTCGGTCGGGACACCGCGTACTCGCCGCTCGGGCGTGCCGCAGGTCGAGGCGCATTGATAATCGTTTTGGCGTCGGGGCCTAGCCGAGGGTCGTCGGCCGGTTTCCCAGGCTTGTCGTCACTCATTCGTAGTGCCTCCGCGAGGTACCCCTGGCAGACGTAGTCCGCCCCCCTACTGAACGCCGGCCATGATTGTACAAGCCGCCACGCAAAGTTCGCGTGAGCCACATGGCCAATTGCCCCCGCCTACATCTGCTCGCTACCCCAGTGTTCACCCACGAATACTGTGACGATTCGAGCAGTCGGAGAACTTCGCGGGCTTCGGCTAGCGCAACAGATCGTCGATCGTGACACGCAGCTCGGTCGCGTCGACTCGCATGCGCGGCAGGTGCTCGGCGCCAGCGTTGCGAACAAGCTCGCCGATCTGGTCGTGCAGCGCTTCGGCATATCCACGCACAGCCGGCAACGGAGAGCTGAGCGCATCGCTCGCCATGACGGCCAGTGCGTCGAGCTCGCCGAGTGCGCGCACCGCGACTGCGTGTGCGCCGCGGAGCGCGTCGAGCTGTTGTCGCAACAGCCTCGCGTTTCCGACCGCGCGTGCGACCGGCAGCGCCAACCTCTGCAAGAGGTCGCGATCGGCGTCGTCATACGGCTGGTGGTCCGGGCCGTGCCGCAAGAGATTGAGCACGCCGACCGCGGACTCGCGCGTGCGCAATCCGATCGTCGTCACGCTGTGCACGCCGATGCGCTCGGCGAATGCAGCGCGCTCTGGCGTCGTGAGGAACCTGCTAGCGCCGGCGGTGAGGTGACGTGCGGTGAACGTCGTGCCGAGGTTCATCGCGCGGCGCTGGATCGGCATGACAGCGAGCCGCTTGCCGAGGAACGCGTTCGTCGCGATCGCAACGACATCAGTATCACGGCCACGAATCGCGACGATCTCGAGCGTCTCGCCATCGTCCGACAGCATCAACACCGAGCAGAGGTCGCCGATCTGCGTCGCGAGCACGTCTGCAATC
>DASUFX010000497.1:0-8605 GCA_036274355.1 Kofleriaceae bacterium
GACGCGCGGCAAGGTCGACAAGAAGATCGGCGCCGCCACGCTCGAGATGCTGCGCCTTGCACAGCCACGGGTCGACGGACCGGCGGCCGCGGAAATCGCAGCGCTGATCGCCGAGCTCGAACAGAAAGTCGGTGCATCCGCCAAGGCGGCCGCCGCGGACGCGAACCGGTTCGCAAAGCTCGCGCAGGCGAAGGGCGCGAGCTGGGCTGGCGATGTCGGCAAGCTACTCGTCGACATCGGCAACGAGAAGAACCGCGCCGCGATCGAGCAGGTGTGCAAGGTCGTGCTCGCGTCGCCGGCTGCGATCGCGCACAAGCAATGGCCGGCGCTCGTCACCAAGGCACTGAAGCTGTCGAAGACCTACGGCGACGTGACCGAGGCGACGTACGGCGAGCGGCTCACCGTCGCGCAGATGGAGAACGATGAAGGCGGCGCGATGGACTACTACGCCGACGATCATCTCTACACCTTCGACTGGCTCCTGCTCACGCTCGCGACGCCCGCGGCGATCGCGAATCCCGCGTGGCCCGGCCTCGTGCTCGCGCTGTGCGAGGCGAAGGCAAAGGCCGTCGGCTACTACAGCTTCGGCGACGACGAGGTCTGCGCATTGCTCGCGGTGCCCGAAGCGACGCAGCATCCGCGCTTTGGCGAGCTCGTGTTGGCGGCTCGCGCGGCCTTTCCGTTCGCGAGCTGCTTCGGTGCCAATGGCGCGCTGCGCGACTACCAGATGCGTCTGAAGTCGCCACGCGCCAGCACGGTCGTGAATTGGCCGCCGGAACCGCCGCGACCGGCGCAACCCGCCGCGCCGGAGAAGGCGCCCGCGAAGAACCGGCCGAGGAAGGCGCCCGAGAAGAAGGGATCGACGAAGGCGCCGGCGAAGAAGGGACCGACGAAGGCGCCGACGAACCCGGCAAGAGCGCCGAAGCGGGTTCCTGCGAAGAAACCCGCGAAAGCGAAGAGATCAGCCCGAGCGGCCAAGCGCCGCTAGCTCAGCGATCCACCGAGTGCAAGGCGCTTTTGACGCCGCGATCTGTCGACGGCGGCGGCTGCGTTCTTGACCTCGCCGCGGATCTGAAATACCGACGAGCATCGGGGTATTTGAGATGACTCATCGTCACGCCTGGCTCGCTGCTCTCCTCGCGCTCGCCGCTTGCGGCAAAGACAAAGACACGTCCTCCGCCGAGGCCGCGCCTGCCCCCGGTGGTGCCACCGCCGCGAAACAACCGGCGAAGGCACCGGTGAAAGCGGCCGCGCGTGGTCCCGAGCACGCGGTCTATTCGCTCGTCGACAGCCGGCTATCGGGGCACCTGCTCCGCAACGGCGGCCTCGTCGTCCCTGGCGGCTCGGCGGGCTTTGCGAAGTACGTGCGATTCGGCAATCTGATGAAGGGCGGCAAGCGGACCTGGGAGCTGCGCCAGCAAGAGGGCGACATCAAGGTCGCGCGCATCACCGGCAAGAGTGGCACCGTGTTCGTGCCGCTCACCGCAGCGCAGGCCGGGCGCAACACGCTGCGCTTCCGCCTGTTCGCGCAGGACGCCGGCGCGGTCAGCGTTCGCGTCAACGAGAACAAGGACCTCAACGGCCAGCTCACGAAGGGCTGGTCGACGGTCGAGCTGACGGTCCCCGCCGGGCAGCTCAAAGAAGGTGAGAACTCGATCGCGATCTTCACGAAGTCGTCGGGCTCCGAGCTCGCGTGGCTGCAGGTCGGTGCAACCGCCGCGGTTGGCGAGGACGGCGCGGTGAAGTTCTACGAGCCCGGTAGCAAGAGCCTCACGCTGCCCAAGGACGGCGGCATGTCGTGGTTCGTCGCCATCCCGGAGAAGGCGAAGTTGACCGGCGACCTTTCCGACGGTGCATGCACGATCAACGTGCTCGCGACCGCCGAGGATGGCGCGACGCTCGAGGGCAAGCTCACCGGCATCGGCTCGGCCATCGATCTCGGCGCGATGGCGGGCAAGGCCGCGCGTCTCGATCTCGAACCGACCGGCTGTGCCGAGGCGCAGCTCGCGAGCGCCGCGATCGTCGTGCCCGGCGCGGCACCCACGGTGAAACGCGCCGATCCGCCGAAGTACGTGGTGTTCGTGATCATGGACTCGCTGCGCGCGGACCGCATCCGCGTGTGGAACCCCAAGGCGCGTCCAGAGGTACCGAACTGGGAGAAGCTCGCCGAGACATCGTCGGTGTTCCTCACGCACTACGTGCAGGGCAACGAGTCGCAGGTCTCGCACGCGTCGATGTGGAGCTCCGAATACCTGGCCAAGCACAAGGCGTCGGAGATGAAGGACAAGCTCGACGCCAAGCTCATGACGATCGAGAAGGTCGCGAAGAAAGCGAACAAGTATGCGGCCGGCGCGTCGGCGAACGGCTACATCCGCCCGGAGCGCGGCTTCGGCAACGCGTGGGATCAGTTCGTCAACCACATCACCAAGAGCCTCGGCCTCAAGGGCGCCGACGTGGTGGACAAGGGCATCTCGTTCATCACGCCCAAGAAGGACCAGCCGTGGTTCCTTTATCTCGGCCTCATCGATACGCACGTCACGTGGCGCGCGAAGTCGCCGTGGATGGAGAAGTACGACGGCGGCTACAAGGGCAAGTTCGAGACCTCGTACGGCGACGACGGCCCGGGCGGCAGCAACGGCAAGGGGCTCTCCGAGAAGGAGCAGAACCACGTCCGCGCGCTCTACGACTCGAACGTCAGCTATCAGGACGACTTGCTCGGCAAGCTCGTCGAGCAGCTGCAGACGTGGGGCATCTACGACAAGACGATGATCATCATCACGGCCGACCACGGCGACGAGCAGTGGGAGGAGAACGATCGCGTGGGTCACGGCGGCAGCCAGCGCGAGACCCTCGTGCACGTGCCGATGCTGATCCATTACCCGCCGCTGTTCCCGGCGACGAAGGTCCACGGCGGCACCGAGGGCATCGACATCGTGCCGACGCTCGCTGACGCGCTCGGCGTCGCGTTCGACCCCGAGTGGCAGGGCACGTCGCTGTTGCCGCTCGCGCAAGGCAACGATGCGTATCCGCTGCTCGCGATGTCGAGCGCGTATGAAAACATGCACGCCGGCCGCATCGGCCACTGGAAGCTGCAGCTCAAGGGCGGCGGTGCGCCGCGGCTGTGGAACCTCGCGAAGGATCCCGACGAGCGCAACGACCTCTGGGGCAAGTCGCACATCGGCGCGCGCCTCCTGCTCGATCCGATGTGGATCCTCCGCGGCTGGAACGTCGAGTGGAAGAAGTCACAATGGGGCAACGCGGCGTCGGTCTCGAGCCGGTTCGCGTCTGACCTCGGCGAATAGCTCAGAACGTGGCTGACGCGCTCACGCCGACCGAAGGCGCTCGCTTTCTGCTCGAACGCGTAACCGATGATGGCGCGTGTGCTCGCTATCGCACCGCGATCTACACGCCCGGTGCGACCTACGAAAGTTTCGCAACGCTGCGCGACGACGGCACCGTCGAGATCGAACCATCAACGGCGCCCGAGGAGTTATCCTCGACGCTGGAGATGCTGGCCAAGCTGACTGCACGCAGTGCTGCGAAGAAGCGAGAGGACGGCCTACCGCCGTGGCCCGCGCGCGTGCTGCGTTGGCGCGGGCCAGGACGCGGAGAATGATCCAGAGTGTCGAAATGAACGAGACGGCGGGGATGCTCGAGGCACGGCTGCGGCTGATCGATCGGATTCGCCGCGTGGAGCATCAACTCGCGCGCGACGAGCAAGCGAAGGCCGCTGCCACGCTGATGCAGGGTCGCTCGCATTCGCTCGGTAATCACATCCAGATCGTGAAGCTGTCGAGCCTCGAGCTCGAGCGCCGCGCGCAAGGCCGCGATGACCTCGTCGAGCTGCTCACCGACATGCGCCACGCCGCCGAGCAGGCGACCGTGGTGCTCGCCGACATGTTCGCGGCCGCGCGGCCTGCCGAGCGCACCGACGTCGGCCCGGTCGTGACGCACACCGTGCGCGCGGCCGTTGATGCTGCGCGACCCGCATTCGCCGGCGACATCGAGTTGCGCATCGATCTCGACGACACCGTGCAAACGCACAGCACCGCCGAGGAGCTCGAAGCGATCATGCTCGCGGCGATGCTCGACGCGGTGCACGCGACGCGCATGACGATCGTCGTGCGCGAGCGAGTAGTAGAGGGCAAGCGCCTCGTCGAGATCCTGCGCATCGACAATCGCCAGCAGTTCGGCGACGGCGACCTCGCGTACATGTTCGAGCCGCCCTCGTTGCTCCATCTCGTCGTGACGGCCGCGAAGCAAGCGAATGGCGACGCGTCGATCGCGCCAGGCCGCGGCGGCCTCGAGCTCGCGATCGAGCTGCCGGTCGCGGCGAAGCCGCTCTAGTCTTCGGAGTCGATTCCCCGTGCACGCGACACGAGCTCGTGTACGAGGCCGCTTGCGCTCGGCTAGTCTTCGTCGTCCTCGTAGTACTCGACCGGCTCGTAGCGCGATTCCTTGCTCGCCGGACACAAGTCGCGATAGCTGCAGCGATCGCAGTACGAGCCAGGATTGGGCCGCGGCCCGTCGGAGACGGCGAGTGCGGCGGCCTCGATGTTGTCGAGCAGGTCGGGCACCATCTCGTCGACGACGCTCTCGGTACGCACCGGCTTGCTCCACTCGACCGCGCGCTCGGCGATCCAGTGCAGGCCGAGCCAGAACGAGCGAACGTGGCGAAACGCCGCCGCCGCGAGCACCGCGTACCCCTCGAGCTGATCGGCGATCGACGTGCCGGGAATCCGCGCGCCGGTCTTGTGATCGACGAGCGCGATCGAGTCATCCTCGAAGATGTAACCGAGGTCGATCACGCCGCGGTAGTACGCGTCGCCCGAGTAGAACTGCGTCGTCGACAGGTCCTCGCGGATCGCGAGCGAGTACTCGACGAGCTGGCGCGCGACCCGCCGCCGGCGACGGAACTGCTGGATGCGGGTCGAGAACGGCTCGATGCCGATGCCGAGGTTATCGAAGCGCGCCTGTTCGGTCTCGTTCGGCAGCTCCTCGCGGACCTTCTGCTTGGCCTCCGCAATTGGCGTGCCCATCAGCACGAGCTCGAGCGCCTTGTGGATCGATTTGCCGATGCGCGTTTCCGGCATCACCTCGGGCTCTTTGAGCTTCTCGATGTACTTGAAGTGAAACAAGCGCGGACAGCGCAGCGCGGTCGAGACCTTGGAGGCCGACCACGGGGCGTGGATCAACGCGCGTGTCGACGGCACGGGCCCTCAGACTAAGAGCTGTCTCGTAATACGTCCAGCGAGGAACGTACGTCGTGGACAGGTTGGTGCGCACGCGTGCCCGGTCGAACGTGGTCTGGCTCGCGCCAGGCTCATTTCGGGTTGGGCACGATGCCATGCCAACGGTTCGCCGAGCCACCCAGGCAGAGCCGGGTGTGGACGTCGACCACGCGATGAACGATCCATCGCGGGCCGAGAGGTCGGTTGACTCGGACAGGGTGTCTTGCCACCCCTGGTACAAAGAACTCGTAAGCACGCGCCGGATCTCGGCGAGCGCGTCGGCCGACGCGTCGTAGTCGACACGTGCTGACGTCGGATTGCCGCGCTGAAGCAGCACGACAAACGATGCAAGCACGGCGGCGACTGCATCGCGATCGCCGTACAGCTGGCACGCCGAGCAGCGATGGATCCAATTCGCGAGGCGCTTGTCGACGTGAGCACCGCAGGGGCAGTGTTGCGACAGTGCGGTCGTTCGCGTGGACACGCGCGCAACGCCGCCGTTGGTAGCACCGGCGAGCGTGGCCACCGCCTTCGCCTCGCGATCGATCGCCGCGACGAGCGTGGCCGGCGAGAACGCCGCGACGGCGCGGCCCCACGACGCCGACCACGCGGAAATGCTGCAGTCTTCCACGACGAGCTGATAGCCGTGCGTGGCGACGACCTCGCTGGCGACCTGCCGGGCGCGCTCGCGGCGCGCCTGCGTGGCCGCCTCGGCCTCTGCCGCCTGTGCAGCACGCAGGCGGCGGAAGCTCGCCGATAGCTGGTCGCGCTTGAAGCTCTGGAGCGGCACGCCGTCCGCGCGCGCCTTGCGGCGCCCCATCGGGATGACCTCGACGGGGCCAAGCCCTCTGGCTTCGCGCCGCCGCGCCTGCTTCTCTTGCCGCTTGGACAGCTGATACTGCGCGCGGTTGGCCGCGCGACGCGAGCGCTCGAGCTCGCGCTGGCGACGGCGCTCACGCCGCCTCCGTCCACGGTCGCGCTGCTTCGTGGGCTCGTCACGCTCGATTCGCGATAGGCGCATCGAGCGCCCGGTGTCGTGCGAGGCGATCGAGATGTTGGAGACGTTGACGTCGATGCCCGCCGTGCGATCGATCGTGTCGATCGCGACCTTCGCGCGGCGCGCCGCCACCGCGGGCGACACGTACGGCGCCGTCCACACCATGAGGTGGGCCTCGTAGCGCCAGCCGCCCGCCACGAACGGATCCTGGTGGCGGACCAGATCGATCTTGTGCCACTTCGTCGGATCGGCAAGGTGATGATCGAGGATGGGCTGGTTGCACGGCGGCGTCGGCAGGCGCACCGGAAGCACGAGCGGGCCGCCGGCAAGACCACTGAACACGACCGCGAGCGGCCCGGTATAGCTCCACCACGCGTCGGCCTCGACGGGCCGGAGCCGGCGTGGCTGGACGAAGTCGCCGTCGCGGTCGGTATATGCGGCGCGATGGCCGTCGAGCGAGCCATGGAGGCGAAATGTCTCCCACTTGCGGTCTTTGGTATGCGAGCGAGCACGTCCGGGCAGCCGCGTGAAATCAAACCAGCGGCCGACGTGTGGCGCGCCCTGCCGCTTGCCGGTCTTGTCGCGAAACAGGTGGCGCTCGGTGCCCGTCCACACTGAATCGGCGATGTGCATGGCCAGCGCTTTGGTCACGAACCGCCGCAGGTGCGGCGCGGCATTCAGGTGGTCAGAGGCCGCACGCTCGAGCGCCTTCCGCGACAGGCCCAAGCGCTCGCGCACCGCCGCGGGAGCCTTGGCGCGCTCGTGCGGTGCGGCCCAGTACGCGCGACACCGGTCGCGGGCATCGCGCTGGAGCGCTCGCTTGAGCGAGTAGGCGTCCTGAAACATCTGCTCGATACGCGCGCGCTGGAGCGGATCGCTGGTATCGAGCGCGAGCCGCAGCACCGACACGGGGGCATCAGGACGTGGCGACCACGGCGTCTGTTTGTTCGGACCACGCGTCCGCTTTCCCGACGACTCCACCGATCGATCGTACGTCACGCTTCTGACAATGACGATCCCACGCATGCGGGTTCTCTCTGCGATCAGCACGCGTCGGCTCGCGCTCCGACTGCAGCGCATGCCAGCCGAGTGCCGGCGCGGCCGGCCGCGGTCGCGCTCGCGTCGCGATCGCCTCCTCATCACGTGTGCCGCACTACGCACCAACCTCACGATCCGCGAGCTCGCGGCAGTGTTTGCGATCTCGAAGTCCACTGCGCATCGGATCGTCGCCGCGATCACGCGCCGGCTCTCCTGTCTAGGTGACCCGGTTTGTGCCGATCGACGCTGGTCGTGGATCGTCGACGGCACGCTGATTCCGACGCGGGACCACACGTACGCGGCGCGCGCAAAGAACTATCGCTGGTCGTGCAACGCGCAGCTGCTCGTACGCCGTCGCGGTCTCCGAGTCGTCGCGATCTCCGCGGGTGGCCAGGCAATCGCAACGATCCGATGCACTACCGAGGATCGGTGAGAGAGCCTCTATGTGAGGCACACGGCAGTGTGTTGGCAGATGGCGGCTATCGCGGCATCCCTGAGCCCGTGACACCCAGATTTGAAGGCCGCCGCATCGTGCGTGACCGCGCATGGCGGTGATATCGCCGCGGCACACACGCGTCGAACACGACACGCTTCGCGTCGCCTATCTCCACAATCTTCAACTCGACTTGCGGGACAACCCTAGCCGAAAACTTGCGACCGGGAGAGCGTTCGACCTACCACCGAAGGGTGGACACTCCTGCGCGCGTTTGCGAACTCTGCCGTGCACACGTCTCCGAATTGCGCCGTGGCCGCTGTTGGGGCTGCTACGAACGCTGGGTCGAGACGCGGCCGGTCGGCCTCGGCGCCCGCTGCGTGACCTGTAACGAGAAACGCCGACGCTTCCTCAAGACCGTCGAGCTGTTCGGCGCCTGGAAGCCGATGTGCTTCAACTGCCATGGCTGCATCGGTGCGCTGATTCCGATGCCCAAGACCATCACGCAGCTCCAGGAAGCGGTGTCCCGCGAGCGCCGCAAGCGCGACCGCCGCTGGGGCAAGCCCGACAGCCGCGTGTTCGTCTACGAGCGCCGCGTCGGCGAGCGCCGCACCGGCCGTGAGGCCGAGCTACCTCCGGTCGACGACGACATGATCATCGAGATCACGGTCGACATCGACATGTCGGCCGATGACGTCGACTTCGACGACATCACCGCGATTCGCGAGCTGGTCGCCGAGCTGCGGCCGGCCGAGCTCGCGGGCTGATCAACACGTAAGCGTAAGCGCAAGCGTAAGCGGAACGCCGCCGGTAGGAATCAAGGTTGTTGTCGCGTGAGTCTTAATGCGGCTGGCCGGTTTTCGGCGATCTGATCCGATCTGGTCAGACTGATCAGGTCCTCGGGGA
>DASUFX010000498.1:0-4565 GCA_036274355.1 Kofleriaceae bacterium
CCGAGTGCAACGACGAGCCACACGCTACTGCCGTGACCCGTCGAACACCCGCCACCGCTGGCCGTGTGATCGCCATCGTCGCTGCCGCTGCCCGAACCGTCGCCTGACCCATTACCTGCTGCAACCGTGACGACGGCGCTCACCGTCGGGCCGAACCATTCGACGCCTTCATGCACCATGCGCGCGGCGAACGCGTACTCGCCGGGCTCGGCGGGCGCGCGCACCGGCACGTGGATCTCGATGGTCTCGCCGGGCCCGACTGCATGCGGCATCAGCACGCGCGCGTCGAGGATGCCGTTCGAGTAACCGGCGGTTGGCTCCCACGCGATCGCGTTCGCAGTCGCTGCCTCCGGGCAGCCGGGCGCGCTCGCGAGCCGAAACTCGTCGGTCCACGTCGTCGTGCCGCGGTTCTCGAGGATGATCGTCGCGTCGCCGAGGGCGCCGGGTGCGAGCGCCGGCATGTTGATGCCGACGATCCGTGCGCGTCGCGTCGGTGGTGCGAGCGACTTCATCGTCGTTGCGGACGGTCGCGGCTGGTTCGCAGCGTCGAACACGCCGTAGCTCGCGCCCGGGAAGTCCTGGAAGTTGAAGTAGAGCGCGAGTGCGACCTTGCCAAACTCGTTCATCGCCGAGAAGCCAGCCTGCATGCGCTCCGCTTGCACCGCGTCGCCGACGACGCCCGCCTCCCATCCGTACTCGCTGACCCAGATCCGCTTGCCGGTGCCGGTGCCTTCGTAGCTCGTCACCACGTTCCACATCGCCCCAAGGCTCGCGAGCATCTGCGTGCGCACGTCCGCACTCGACGAGTCGAGACCCTGCGCGACGTACATGTGATAGCCGATGCCGTCGAGCGGATAGCTGCCGGTCTCCGCGTGCGTGTAGTCCCACGCGAGCTGGCTCTTACCGATCGAGTACGCCTGCTGTAGATACTCCGCGCTCGAGTTGTCGTCGAACGAGAACAGCGGCCCCGATACGAGCTGCACCTGCCAGCAGCGATCGTCGATGTGACCGGCGTCGTGCTTCACCGCGAGGTACGTGTCCTGGAGGATCTTCGCGTACGCGCGCGGCGAAAACCGCGACGTCGAGCCACCGGCCCAGTCGTTCGGCTCGTTGATGATCTCGTAGACGCGGATCCGATTCTTGAAGTGATCGACGATCTTCACTGCGTTCTGCACGTAGTCCGCGATCCACGCGTCGCTACCGTACGGCTGCGTCGAGTACACCGCCTCGTCGTTGATCAGCGCGTAGACCTGGATGCCACGCGTGAGGTAGTCGTCGACGATCCGGTCGTAGGTCTCGTACCAGGTCAGCTGATCTGGCCCGCGCTTCGTGTCGTCATCGGGAGCGCTCCAGTCGTCGAGGCGCAGGTTGAGCCGGATCCACGGCGTGCCGGTCGAGTCGACGCTTTCGTTGTTGTGGTGCAGCGTCGCGTTATCGACGATGCGCCCGACGTCCAAGCCTGCTTCAGTCGCCAGTGCGGGCGTCGGGCATAGCAGGGCCACGACGACCCCGAGTCGTCTCATCATCCTCATCGCGAGCGTACACGTGCAATTGGTCGGCCCACAGACAAGCCCGCGGAATTTCGTGCACGCGTGATCGCGAGTCGATCACGGCGCTGCGCAGTGCAAACGATCGGTAACACTCGGCCGCGTGCAGCTGGAGTAGGGTGGCCCGGTGCGAACGGTCGCTCTGCTCGCTCAGCTCGGTCTTGTCGCGTGCGCGGACCCCGCGCAGCCGCCGGCATCGTGCGAGTGCACCGACGGGAAAATCTGTGAGGGCGATCGCTGTGTCGATCCATGGCGCTACGGCGCGCCCGCATTCTCGACCTGCCCGAACGAGTCCCGCGCAACGCCGGAGTCGCTCGCGCAGAAGGCGGCGATCTACGACGCTCGCGCCGTCGCGCTGCACACGGCACCCGCGCATCCGTGGGTGATCGACGTCATGATCGCGCCCGGCGTCGATCCGGAGACCGCGACGACCGCCGACGTCGTGCTCTGGCGCAGCGGCGAGAACGACGGCCTGTTCAGTGGTCTCCAGCTCGCGGCCGAAGCGTATCGCTACGCGGTCACGCACGACCCCGCGGCGCGCGACGCGCTCGCACTGCTGCTCCACGGCGAACAGCAGCGGATGGCGATCACCGGTGTGCCGGGTCTGTTCACCCGGCAGCTGATTCCGCCCGGCGTCGCCGGCCTCGCGTGCCCGACCGACCCAGCTGCCTACGTCCCATCGCCCGACAAGCGCGGCAACAAGTGGGTGCGGATCGGCGCCGACGGTTGTGCGCAAACCGCCGACGCGAGCGGCACGTTCACCGCCACCACGCACTGCGGCCTCGCCCAGTTCGCGAACTGGTGCTTCCTCGACAACATCTCGCAGGACGAATACGTCGGTCACATCTTCGCGCTCGGCGCCATCGCCCGCGTCGTCGACGATGCCGAGCTCCGGCTCGCCGCGCTCGACATGCTCCAGCAGATCGGCGACCACCTGCGCGCGAACGACATGCGGTTCGTCGACTGGGACGGCCGCCCGACCCAGTGGGGCAAGCTCTATCCCGGTGCGCCGGGCGACACGCCGGGCTACCTCGCCGTGCTCGGCTCGAGCATGATCGCGAACGCAGCGCTCGCCGATCCGACGCTCGAACCATTCGCGCGCGCGACGGCCACCGACTACGCCGCCGCGCTCGATCAGCTCGATCTATGGGAGGGCCCCGACGGCTGCGAGTCGAACTGGAACAACATCTCGATGCTGCTCGCGATGTTTCATCACCTGCTGTGGACGCGCGACGACGTCGCGACGTGGCGCAACGCATTCGTGCACGAAGTCGTCGAAGCACCGGTCACTCGTGGACCGCTCGCGCAGCACAACGCCTGGTACGACATCATGTGGGCCGCGCAAAAGCCGCTCGGCCCGAACACCGACGGTCCGGCGTACGCCGCGGTCGAAGACGCGGTCTGCCAGCTCCGCCAGTTCCCGCGCAGCAATCACATCGTCGCGCGCGACACGACGGTGCTGGCGCCAGATGCGTGCAACGATCGCTTCGACCGCTCGCTGGCCGCGACGCCGTTTCAGATCGCGGACCGCTGTGCGGCCACCTACGCGTGGTGGGGGAATCCGTACGAGCGCACGATGTGCGGCGACGATCCAACGCTCGTGCAGCAACCGGCCGGCTATCTACTTCCCTATTGGATGGGCCGGTACTACGGGTTTATAAGCGCCGCGCAGTGATGTGGTTCGCGACGCGCTAGCGATCGATCCACACGACGCGATACGCGAGTCGTGGATCGGCATGTAGCCGCTGGCTGCGGCCCGTGACGGCGAAGCCCCAGGTCTCGAGCTGGCGCTCCATCGCGTGGTCGTCGCGCTCTTCGCTGAACACGCCGATCACGAGCCGGCCACCGTCGGCGACGACGTCGGCGAGTAGTCGGGTGACGAAGTCGCGCTGCCGTCGCGTCGGCACGTATTCGAGTCCCGTCCGGACAACGTCGAAGCGCTGCGGCGGCTGCCAGTCGATCGCGTTGCCCGTGAAGATGCGGTCGCGCCAGTGCGGCAAACGGCTGCGCGCGAGCTCCGCGAGCGCGGGCTCGATGTCGAGACCGTAGGGCTCGCACGCGATGCCGGCCTCGGCGCACCACGTCTGCATGCATTCCATCAGGTAGCCGCTCGCGCAGCCGACATCGAGGAAGCAGCCGGGGCGCATCGCGTCGACGAGCAAGCGACGTGCGCGCTCGAAGCTCGCAGCGTCACCACTCTTGCCGGACTGTGCCCACGGCGTGTCGGCCGCAAGGTAGCTCGGCGTGATCGCCGCGCCTACGCGCCGGTACCACTCGGCCTCGTCGATCGCGCCGGCCTCGAGATCGGCGTCGGCGGCCGCGAGCAGATGCGCGGCGCGGTTCTTCGCGAGCTCGATCGGCCGGTCGGTCACCCGCGAAGTTGTAGCGCCGTCTGACCCACGTGGGTCAACTCCCTCGCGTGCGGCGCTGGCTCGGCGAGGAACGCGCGGCGCGGGTTGCGGGGCTATCGGCGATCGTCACGGGGAGCGACGTCTCCTACCCACGACGGTCAACGAGCTCGACGGCGGAGTTCGCTTCGGAGAGACGGACCCCGAGCTGAAAGCAAAGTTGCCGGCGATAGCGGCGTCTGACCCACGTGGGTCAACCAAGAACGCGAACCGGCCCTGTAGATCTCGCGCTCGGTGGCTGCGTCACTTGTGACCCACGTCGGTCAACCAAGAACGCGAAGCGGGCTCGTAGATCTAGCGCTCGGTGGCTGAGTCACCGCGGACGTACGTGGGTCAACCAACGCGAAGCGGGCTTTGTAGATCTCGCGCTCGGTGGCTGCGTCACCTCGGACAACCTCAGAACGCGAACGCGGCGCTCGCTCGGGCATCTGGCGCTCTGCAGGTACGCGACCTCCCGGCGAACGAATCCACCGCGCTGTCGCGTCGCGTCCGGGCGTGGGCGGTCTACTCGTACACGACGCCCGAAGCGAGCTTCGGGCTGCCGAGATCTCGCGCGTCGTGCAGCGACGCTCCTCCCGGGAGGGTCTCTTTGATCGACGTCGCGAGACCG
>DASUFX010000499.1:0-7709 GCA_036274355.1 Kofleriaceae bacterium
CGCGAGCCGAGGATGCTCGTGCCGACCCAGGCGCCGATGCCAACGTGCTCGGTCACCATCCGCTCGCCGCGCACACGGCCTTCGACGAGGCCGCGCCACGGACCACCGAGCTGCTCGGCGCTGTTGTTGTACCCGCGGCCGCCCGCCGCGAGCTCGGCCGACAGCGCGACGGCACCGACGTCGCCACGGACACCCGCGACGAGATAGCCGGCTACCGACATGTCAGCTGCCACCGTATCCACAGTTTCCTGTCCCATCCCCGAGCGAGCCGCACCCGAGCTCATGCGCGCCGGCCGAACGATGCGAGGCGCACCGTCGGCGATGATGCCCATCTCGATCTCGGCGAGCGCGTACACATGGTGCGCGACCAGGCCGTAGCGAAACGGAAACGTCACGATCGTGGTGGCGTCGGCGCGCCGTACGCCGGAACCGGTATCTGCCATGAAGTGCCGCGCCACGATGCCGCACAGCCCTGGGCTCGACCGATTGCACGTCTCTGCGCGCGCGCTGCGGGCTGCCAGGATTCCAACAATCAGCACCGCTGCCATTCGCATGCGAAGGGGCGTTGCAAGCGCGATACCGCAACGTGCTAGCGTCGGGCCCGTGAGCGGCTTCCAGCTGAAGACGATCTCGCCCGACGGCATTCCGCACGCGCTCGAGAAGGCGGAACGCTACCGGCTGCTCAACGATCCGGCGCAGGCGGAGAGCATCTGCCGCGACGTGCTCGCGACCGACGGCGACAACCAGGATGCGCTGCGCATGCTGATCCTCGCGCTCACCGACCAGTTCGGTGCGCACGCCGCCGCCGGTGCGGCACGCGAAGCACGCACACACATCAACGCGCTGAAGGACGAGTACGAGCGCGCGTATTACACGGGCATCGTGTTCGAGCGTGAGACGCGCGCGTATCTCGAGCGCAAGAATGTCGTGCGCTCGGCGGCGTACGATGGCTTTCGCCACGCGATGGAGTGGTACGAGCGCGCCGAGGCGCTGCGTCCGCCTGGCAACGTGGACGCGGTGCTGCGCTGGAACAGCTGCGTGCGCGCGCTCGAGCGCGAGCGACTCGAGCCCGAATCGCGCGAACCCGAGCTGCCGCTGGAGTGACGATGCGGCAGTTCGCGCTCTTGCTGCTGCTCGTCGCGTGCGCGAAGAAAGACGCCGCAAGCGGCGGTGCGTGCAAGGACCTCACGGTCACCGTCGACGGCACGCCCTTGCCCGCGATGCCTCACGGGCTCGCGAAGGCGAACAACATGAACGGCGACATCTCGTACGAGGTCGACGTCTTCAATCACGACAAGACGACGTGCGACATGCTGCTCGACAAGAGCGGCCGCCAGATTCCCGAGGGCGAGGTCAGCGTGCGCGCGTTCGCAGCCGGCGCCGGCATGACGGGCAAAGGCGTCGCGATCAGCGCGCACACGCAGATGGGCGGGAACGTCACGCTAGCGAGCCCGCCGCCGAAAGCAGTCGGCGATGTCGTGAAGGTCTGCGTCGACAACGTCAGCTTCAAACCGATCGCGGGCGACTACAAGGACAAGCAGGTCGTCGTGAATGGCCGGTTTGTCGGCACGTACTGCGGCGAGATGAAGTGGTGAGCGTAAACAGGGTCTGACCCGTTTTCTTCACTACGTCGTCAGCGCAGCGATCAGGCGGCGCGCGGCCGGCCCCGGCTGTCCGCGATGGTACAGACGCGGATGGAATTGGTGGACGCTCGACCGCGTCCACCGGATGCGGCGCAGGCGCCGGCGCTCTAGCTCCGATTCGATCAGCACGTCGGGCAACCAGCCGTAGCCGATACCGGCGAGGATCGCTGCGCGCTTCGAGCCAAAATCGTTCAGCAGCACGGTCGAGTGCGCTTCGAGCCCGGCGGTCGGCAGATCGAGGCGCGGGTCGGAACCGCGCACGGTGAGCAGCAGCTCGCGGCGCAGCGCCTGCTCGTCGTGGCGGCCTTTCGCCAGCGGATGATCCGCGCGCGCGACGAGCGAGGCCTGCAGCGGCGTCAGCGTGACGGTCGCGAGGTCGCGCGTCCGCGGTGGCAGCACCGCGATCATCAGATCGGCGCGCGTCTGCGCGAACGCGTCTTCCACACCGGACAGAAACTCCGCGCGCACCTCGAACTTCGTGGGGATCTTCTCCTTCACCAAACGGCCAACTGCGCGCAGCAGCGGCTCGATCGGAACGATCCCGTCGAACACGACCGAAACGGTCGGCTCCCAGCCCGCGCGTAGCTCGGTGACCGTGGTCGCGAGTGCCGCCTCGGCGGCGAGGAGCTCGCGGCAGCCTTCGAGCACGCGCAGACCTTTCGCCGTGATTCGGGTGCGGTAGCCAGAGCGATCGAGGACCGCAAACCCCAGCGCGTCCTCGAGCGTCTTGATCAGATACAGCACCGAGGTGTGACCGCGCCGCAGTGATTGCGCGGCACGCGCAAACGTTCCGGTGCGCTCGAGCGCATCGAGTGCGCGAGCCTGCTCGATGGTCACCGCAACATTGTTCATCTCTTGAACAATGATAGCCCAAACATAGTTCTTTTTCTGCAAGGCCGCCGGAGCGCAGGCTGCGGGCATGTCCATCCCGCACATCCGTGGCCGGGTCGCGCTGCAAGCCCACGTCGCGTTGCCAGAGGGAACGGTCGAGGAGGAGTACGCGCGCAACGGCTTCTCCGGCCGCTATGCGCACTTGTATCGCGAGCACGCGCCCGTCGGCTGGACGCGAATCGACGGCCCGCTGCGCCCGCGCCTCTACAACGTCGGTGAGACGCCGGTAGACGATTATCTCGCGAGCCGCATCGCGCTCCTCGCCAACGCCGACTGCAGCATCCAGATGGCCGCGGTACGCGAGCCGATGCCATACCTGTTTCGCAACGCGGACGCCGACGAGCTGTTGTTCGTGCATGCGGGTGCCGGCCGCATCGAGACCGACTTCGGGCCGCTCGCGTACGAGACGAGCGACTACCTCGTGATCCCACGCGGCACGCAGTACCGGCTCGTGCCGACGAGCGTGACGCGCCTGCTCGTCATCGAGACCACTGGCGAGCTCGCGCTGCCGGATCGCGGCATGCTTGGCCAGCACGCGCTGTTCGATCCCGCCATGCTACGCGTGCCGTCACCATCGGAACCGAGCTCGCTCGCGGCTGGCCAGGGTGGCGCGCGCGCGAACGAGTGGCGCGTCGTGATCAAGCGCCAGGGTGTGTTGACCAGCGTCTACTACCCGCACTGCCCGCTCGACGTCGTCGGCTGGAAGGGCACGCTCTCGGTCTGGCAGTTGAACGTGCGCGATATCCGTCCGGTGTCGAGCGATCGCTACCACCTGCCGCCAACAGCACACACGACGTTCGTCGCACCGAACGTCGCGATCTGCACGTTCGCGCCGCGGCCGCTCGAGAACGGCGACCCGCGCGCGCTCAAGGTCCCCTTCTATCACTCGAACATCGACTTCGACGAAGTGCTCTTCTATCACGCGGGCGAATTCTTCAGTCGCGACGGCGTCGGCGCCGGCATGCTGACGTTCCACCCGCAGGGCATCCACCACGGGCCGCAGGCTCGTGCCGCTGCGCGCGCAGCTGCCGCGCCACGCACCGAGGAAGTCGCGGTGATGATCGACGCCCGCAAGCCGCTCGACATCTGCGTGCCGGCCGCTCCGTACGAGGTCGAGCACTACTGGAAGAGCTGGCAACCGGAGGGCACGCGATGAGCACCGAGACGAACCCGTGTGGCCTGCGTGGCCTCGCGTTCATGATCCTCGCCGCGCCGGATCCCGAGCCGCTTCATCGCATGCTGCTCGCGTTCGGCTTCTCGCGCACGATGCGCCACCGCGTGCGGCCACTCGACCTCTACGAACAGGGCGAGATCCGCCTCTTGATCGATCGAGGCAGCTCCGGGTTCAACGCGAGGTTCGCGGCGGAGCACGGCCCGTGCATCAGCGCGATGGGCTGGCGCGTCGACGATGCGATGCTCGCTGCAGCGGCCGCTGTGCACCGGGGAGCGCGGCGCGGTCAGGGCGACTTGCGGCACCTGGACGGCACGTTCGTACTCGCCGTGCGCGGCATCGGCGACTCGCTGATCTACTTCGTCGACCCGCACGATAGCTGGGCAACGCTCGGCTTCGTTCCGCTCGAATCCCCCGACCGTGTTCGGAGCAAGGGGTTCACTCGCATCGACCACCTGACGAACAACGTGCCGCGCGGAGAGCTAGCGCAGTGGGGAGCGTTCTATCGCGACGTATTCGGGTTTACCGAGGTGCGGTACTTCGACATCCGCGGCGTGAAGACAGGCCTGCATTCGTACGCGTTACGCTCGCCGTGCGGCACGTTCTGCATTCCGATCAACGAGGGTAGCGGGACCGGCAGCCAGATCGACGAGTACCTCGACGAGTACAAGGGACCGGGGATCCAGCACCTCGCGTTCTTGACCGACGACATTCTCGGCTCGCTGCGTGCGCTCGAAGACACGCCGCTGCAGTTCCTCGACATCGATGCTGACTACTACGGCACCGTGTTCGAGCGCGTGCCGAACGTCGCCGAGGACCGCACCGAGATCGCACGCCGCAACGTGCTGGTCGACGGCGACCGCGACGGTTACTTGCTCCAGATTTTCACCAAGAACCTGATCGGTCCGATCTTCATCGAGCTGATCCAGCGTCGTAATCACCTCTCGTTCGGCGAAGGCAACTTCGGCGCTCTGTTCCGCTCCATCGAGCGCGACCAACAGCGGCGCGGCTATCTCACCTGAGGAGGCGCCATGGCGATCGATCTCTCCGCGAAGATTCCGAACAACGTCGACCTCGACAGCGATCCGAAACTGCGGCGCGCGCTCGAAGCGTGGCAACCGCAGTACGTCGAGTGGTGGAAGGAGGTCGGCCCGGTCGGCTTCCAGAACGCGGATGTCTATCTGCGCACGGCGATCGACGTCGGCGCGCAAGGCTGGGCGAACTTCGGCTACGTCAAGATGCCGGACTATCGCTGGGGCATCTTCCTCGCCACGCCCGAGCCGCACCGCACGATCGGCTTTGGCGACCACGCCGACGCGCCGGTCTGGCAGGACGTGCCCGGCGAGCACCGCGCGGCGCTTCGCAGGCTCGTCGTGACACAAGCCGATACCGAACCGGCCAGCGTCGAACAGCAGCGGCGACTCGGCGCGACCTGCCCGTCTCTCTACGACCTGAGGAATCTATTCCAGGTCAATGTCGAGGAGGGCCGGCACCTGTGGGCGATGGTCTATCTGCTACACAAGTACTTCGGCCGCGATGGCCGTGACGAAGGCGACGAGCTGCTCGCGCGCCGCGCCGGCTCCGCAGACAAGCCGCGCATCCTCGAGACGTTCAACGAGCCCGTCGAGGACTGGCTCGACTTCTTCATGTTCACGATGTTCACGGATCGCGACGGTAAGTTTCAGTTGCTGTCGCTCGCCGAGAGCGCGTTCGATCCGCTCGCTCGCAGCTGCCGGTTCATGCTGACCGAGGAGGCGCACCACTTGTTCGTCGGCGAGACCGGCATCGATCGGATCGTGCAGCGCTCGGCCGAGATGACGCGTTACGATCGCAACGGAGATGCGTATCGCCACGGCGCGATCGACCTGCCGATCATCCAGCGCTATCTGAATCTGTGGTTCAGCTCGTGCCTCGACTTGTTTGGCGGCGAGGTGTCGTCGAATGCGGCGAACAACTTCGCCGCTGGCCTCAAGGGGCGCGCACACGAGAGCAAGTATCACGACCACGACGAACGGGGCGATGTGCGGTTTGTCGAGGTCGTCGACGACGATCACGTGATCACTCGCGAGATCGCCGCGCGCCTCGCGATCAACGAGGACACGCGCGACGCGTACATCCGCGACTGCGAACGCGCGGTCGCGCGCTGGAACCGCACGATCCGCAACTGCGGCCTCGACTTCGAGCTCACGCTGCCGCATCGCCGGTTCCATCGCGCCATCGGTGAGCACGCCGGCTGGTGCTTCGCACCTGATGGCAGGTTGATCAGCGTCGAGCAGTTCCTCACGCACGAGGACGAGTGGCTGCCGAGCGCCGCCGACCGTGCCAAAGTGCGTGCGCTGCAAACGCGCCCGGTCACTGTACCGGGTCAGTTCGCGAGCTGGATCGCGCCGCCGCTGCGTGGCGTCGACGGCAGGCCGCTCGACTTCGAGTACGTCAGGCTGGACTGATGACACGCCGGTCGATCATCGAGCCGTTCAAGATCAAGGTCGTCGAGCCGCTGCCAATGCGCACGGTCGCCGAGCGCGAAGCGATCCTCGCCGCGTGCGGCTACAACCTGTTCGGGGTCCGCGCGGCCGACGTCACGTTCGACTTCCTCACCGACTCCGGGACCACCGCGATGAGCGCCGCCCAGTGGGGCGCGATGATGACGGCCGACGAGAGCTATGCCGGCTCGCGCAGCTTCTATCGCTTCGAGGACGTCGTTCGCCACATCACCGGCTACGACCACATCATCCCGACGCACCAGGGCCGCGCCGCGGAGCACCTGCTGTTCTCGCTGCACTGCAAACGCGGCGAGGTCGTGCCGTCGAACAACCACTTCGACACCACGCGCGCGAACTTGGAGCAGCTCGGCGTCGAAGCCGTCGACCTCGTGTGTGCCGAAGCGCGCGACCCGGCGAGTGAGGTGCCATTCAAGGGCAACATCGACGTGCCGAGGCTCGAGGCGTTCCTGCGCGAGCACCGTGTCCGCGTCCCGTTCGTGATGACCACGATCACGAACAACACCGGCGGCGGACAGCCGGTCTCACTCGCGAACCTGCGCGCGGTGTCCGCGGTGTGCCGGCGCGAGGGCATCCCATTCCTCCTCGACGCGTGCCGATTCGCCGAGAACGCGTGGTTCATCAAGGTCCGCGAGCCTGGCCAAGCCGACCGCACGCCGCGCGAGATCGCGCACGAGATGTTTGCGCTCGCTGATGGCTGCCTCGTCAGCGCGAAGAAGGACGGGCTCGTCAACATCGGCGGCTTCATCGCACTGCGCGACGGCGCGTGGGTTCCCGACCTGCGCAGCCGCCTGATCCTCACCGAGGGCTTTCCGACGTACGGCGGGCTCGCCGCGCGCGATCTCGAGGCCATCGCGGTCGGGCTCGACGAAGTGCTCGACGAGCGCTACCTCGCGTACCGCGAAGCGGTCACGCGCTACGTCGCCGACGGCCTGCAGCGCGCGGGCGTCCCGACGATGCGCCCACCCGGCGGTCATGCGGTGTACCTCGATGCAAAGGCACTGCTGCCGCATGTTCCGCCAGCGCAGTTTCCTGCCCAGGCGCTCGCGGTCGAGCTGTTCCGCGCCGAGGGCATCCGCAGCTGCGAGATCGGTTCGGTGATGTTTGGAAAACTTGCCGCGCTCGAGCTGGTGCGGCTCGCGATCCCGCGACGCGTCTACACGCAGGCGCACATGGACTACGTGCTCGAGGGCATCGCCGAGATCGCCGAACGGCGCGCCACGCTACGCGGGATGCGAATCGTCGAGGAGCCACCGTTCTTGCGCCACTTCACGGCGCGATTCGCGCCGCTGGAATAGCAGCGGCGATCATCGCGTTGCAGCGAGATGAGGACCCGGACGCGGGCGCAGCTGGCGACGATCGCCGCGGGCGCGACCCTGCTCGTCGCGATCATCGGCGTGTCGCTCGTGCTTCGATTGCAGCAACGCGCGCGCGAGCTCACGTACATCCCGCCGCCGTGGGATGTCCCTGCACTCGCACCGGAGCCCGTGGTGGGTCCGGCGT
>DASUFX010000500.1:0-5258 GCA_036274355.1 Kofleriaceae bacterium
GGCCTCCTGACCGGCGCGGCATTGCTTGCCGTGCCCCGACCTGCGTCGCCGACGCGCGCGGCGATCCAGATCGACTGCACGGTTGCGCAGCACTGCACGTTTGCCGAGTCACTCGCGCTCGACGTGTGGAGCGAGCAACGCGGCCCGAATCTGCCGCTCGACATTGTCGTGTCATCCGATTCGCTGGCGCGTCTCGACGCCGCGCATGTGCCGTGGCAGATGCTCGATCCGGACATCGACGCGACTGCACGTGCCGAAGCCGTGCGCTTGCACGGTCCGGCAGCGGCGCAGCCTGCCGACTTCTTCGCGGACTACCGCGACTACCGCGCGATCACCGAGCGTATGACCCAGCTCGCCGCGGCGGCGCCCGATCGCGTTCGCATGGAGGGCATCGGCAGCACGCTCGACGGCCGCACGATCTGGGCGCTGCACATCGGTCCGCGCAACGCGACGCCGATGCTGATCAACGGCACGCAGCACGCGCGCGAGTGGATCGCCGCGATGACGACGACGTGTGTCGCTGATCGTCTCGTGCGCGACTACGATCGCGATCCGGCGATCAAGAAGTTCGTCGACAGCACGTCGCTGTACGTCGTGCCGGTCGTCAATCCCGACGGCTACCAGTGGTCGTGGAGCAACAATCGCTACTGGCGCAAGAACCGGCGCGGCGGGTTCGGCGTCGATCTCAACCGCAACTTCTCCGTCGGGTGGGGCGGCACCGGTTCGAGCAGCCGGCAGGGCGCCGAGGATTATCGCGGCGAGGCGGCATTCTCGGAGAACGAGAGTGCTGCGCTACGCGACCTCGCGAAGCGCGAGCGAATCGCGCTGCACGTCGACTTCCATTCCTATGGTCAGCTGCTGCTCTATCCGTGGAACTACTCGCCGCAGCAGGCGAAGGATCGTGCTCGGTTTGCGGCGATCGGCGATCGCATGGCGTCGGCGATCTACGCGCAGCACGAAAAAAGCTACAAGCTCATGCAAGGCGTCGAGCTCTATCCCGCGGCCGGCACGCTCTCGGACTGGGCGTACGGCGACGCGAATGCGCTGTCGTTCACGATCGAGCTGCGACCGAAGATGGGTCGTGGCGGTTTCGTGCTGCCGCCCAGTGAGATCAAGCCGACGTGCGACGAAGGCGTCGCGGCGGTGCTCGCATTACGCGCTGCGCAGCCCTGAAGCTGCGTAGACTCGTGTGCACATCACCGCGCTGAGCACGAGGTGTCAGCACTGCTCAGCCGAGCCGCGCGCGCGGCGTTGCGACGTTTCCACTGACACGGCGCCGCATCACGAGAATCACGAGTACCGCCATCGTGACCATCAGCGCGTTCCACACTGCGAATCCGATGAACCCGGGCGCGGTCATCGGCGAGCCCGGCCAGAGGGACGTCGCGACGGCAGCGGCGATGCTGGCGATACCGTTGAGCACGAATAGCGCCGCGGTCGCGCGCTCGAGACGCGAGCTGCCGAATGCCGGCGCGATCGCCCACGTGGCGACGCCGAACACGGCATAGCCCCACATCTCGAGCGCCCACCCGAACGACCGCGGGCTCGACATCGTGAGCATGGTGACGAGCGGCCCGTTGTCGTCGTGGTACGGGGAGACCAGCGACGGCACGAGCGTCGTCTGCACGATGTAGTTGAGCACGATCAGTGCGGCGAATGCCGCCGTCACTGCGAGCGCGAAGTTCGCGCGGGCGCGCCGTGCTGCGGGCATCAACGAGCACAGGCTCGCGATCAGCGCGACGCAGCTGGCGACCAGCAGGAAGCCACCGACATACGGCGTGACCTGGATCCAATGAAACTCGGCGGCGAACTGCGCGGCGTCTCGCCATGGCGGCTGCGGGTGCACGAGCGCGACGGCCACTAGCGCAAGTGGGGCCGATGCCACGATGCCCACGATCAAGAGCAGCGCCGATTGCGCGGCCGCTACTTCACCGCGCAAGTCTCGCGCGGATCGCGGCTCGTCAGCGTGGATCTTGGCCAGCATGGCCGGGCGAGATGCGTAAACCGTGCCGTCAGCGCCTGCGCGCGTGGACCAACATCTCCTTCGCGCCGTGATGACCGCGCACCGGTGAGTCGATCGCGCCGACGATGTCCCAGCCGACGTCGCTCATGCCGGCGGTTGCGCGGCGCAGCGCATCGGCGAGCAGCTCCGGGTCCTCGGGCGCCTCGGCGAGCGCGAGCTCGAACATCGGCTTCACGAGCGCGACGAGCTCGGCATCCGGCGCAAACGCGAGCTGCGCGAGCTGGGGGACCGCGCGCGCGAGCGAGATGTACGAGACGTCGATCGTCACGAGCTCGATCACGTCGGGCACGAGCATGCGATCGAGTGCGCCGAGGTTCGTGCGCTCGAGGTTCACGACCCGCGCGTCCTGGCGCAACGAGCCGAGCAGCTGACCGAAGCCAGCGTCGACCGCGTAGACGCGACGCGCACCGGCCTCGAGCAGCACGCGCGTGAAGCCACCCGCCGCGGCACCGACATCCATCGCGACGCGATCGGCGACGACCGGCGCGAACGCGGCAAGCGCCGCACGCAGCTTCGCCTCACCGGCGAGCGGCTGCGGTGTGCGCAGCACGACGCTCGCGTCCCGAGCGACGAGCATCGCCGGGTTCGTGCGCGGGAAGCCATCGACCCAGATGTGGCCGGCGCGGATGTCGGCGTCGGCATCGAGCTCGGGCCACCGCTGGGCGACGAGCGCACTCAATTTCTAACGTCAACCCTTGGCCATGATGCGGTGCCAACCGAGGTCGGGGCCCTCGCATTCCCGCGATCGTGAGAAGATGACGGCATGCGGGCTTGGGCGCTTTGTCTGGCGCTGGCGGCGTGTGGCGACGACGCCATGACGCCCACGGGCGACGGCAGCATGCCGACTCCCGACAGCCCTCCCGCCGTTGTCGAAGACATCCACTTCATCGGCCGGTTCGACGCGATGCACCGCTTCGCGTGGCCGGGCTCGCAGATCCGCACGCGGTTCGAAGGCACGACGATCAGCATCGATCTGGACGACAGCGGGATGAGCTACTACGACGTCACGATCGACGGTACGACGACGACCGTGCACCCGGCGAGCGGCCGCCACATGCTCGCGCTCGCATCGGGCCTCCCCGCCGGCATGCACGATCTCGCGTTCTCGCGCCGCACCGAGTCGTTCTTCGGCATCGCGACGTTCTACGGCTTCTCGGGCGCGACGCTGATCCCGACAGCGAGGCCGCAACGCCTCATCGAATTCATCGGCGATTCGATCACGTGCGGCTACGGTGTGCTCGGCGCGGTGGCGACGTGCAACTTCACCGCGGACACCGAGGCAGAGACGCACGCGTGGGGAACGTTCGCGTCGACGGCACTCGATGCAGTGCACGTCTCGATCGCGTACTCGGGGCTCGGCATGTATCGCAACTACGGAGGCGACACGAGTCCGACGATTCCACAACGCTACGGCCGCACGTTCGCGGATGACAATGCGAGCACGTGGGACTTCAGCTACACGCCCGATGTCGTCGTGATCAACCTCGGCACGAACGACTTTTCCGGCGGCGATCCGGGCGCGCCGTTCGTCACCGCGTACGTCGGTTTCGTCCAGATGCTGCGCAGCAAGTTCGGCAACGCGGCGATCGTCCTTGCAGCGAGCCCGATGCTCGGTGCGCCCGATCACGCGAAGCACAAGGCGTACCTCGATCAAGTTGCGTCGATGGTCGCAGACGCCAACGTCTCGGTCGTCGACATCGCGACGCAGCTCGCGAGCGACGGCTACGGCTGCGACTACCACCCGAACGAGGTCACGCAGCACAAGATGAGCGATCAGCTCGTGCCCGCTATTCGCGCCGCCACCGGTTGGTGATCACGGACAGCCGGTCGAGACCTGCAGCGCGTCCTGGGCCATCCAGCCGAACCGGCTGACACCCTCGCCGACGATGTAGCCATAGAAGAAGCGCAACGAGCCCGACCGCACGACGTAGCGACCGTTGCTATCCGCGACCCACAGCGGGATCGAGATCGAGGGCACACCGCTCTTCGTCGGTACCGTCACGCGATGGAACTTCGTGCCGGCAGGGAAGTGATCGTCCGCTGCGCCGCCGAGTCCGAAGCCGGGCACGTTGAAGATGAGGTTCGCACTGCGCCGACCGTTCGCGCGCACGAGCGAGAGATAGTCGCCCGCGCGCTCGTGGCCGTTGGGGCCAACCTTGCTGTCGTAGACGACCTTCTTCAGCTCGATGCTCGCGTCGTGCGAATTGCGGATCTCGTAGCAGGCCATGTGGCCAGCGTGCGGGCTCTTCGCATCGACGTTGCCGACGTGATCGCGAAACGATGCTTCGCTGACGATGTGATCGAACGGATACCAGCCCGCGCTGCTATTGGTCGTCGTCAGCGCAAGCGCGTGTGCCTTGCCGGCGAGCGCACGCGTCTGCCCGTAGTTGAACGTCATGCGATCGCCGGTCTGCATCGCGAGAACGTTGCCGTCGCCGTCGCGCACCGACGCTCCGGGCATGACGGCCCACACGTCGTCACCTCCCGCGTTCAGCACCCGCGAGTCGCCGTCCCGGAAGCGGCAGTTGTACGGGCTCGCAATGCAGTAGCTGCCGTTCTCGCCCGGTGAGGGAGCGAGGCTCAGCGCATCACTCGTGGTGTCGACGAGATCCTCGTCTTCGCTGTCGCCGAGATCGAGGCAACCGACGAGCAGCAGCAGTGCGGCATATCTCATGGCGCCGCGTATGCTGCAGTCGCCATGCCTCGTGTGGTTCGTCGACCTGAATGTGCTTTTGGCGGCAACGGCGCGATGCCGCGACGCGCTGTGCACACGGTTGTCAGCAGACGGTGCCCGTCACTTTGCAGTGAGGACGACCACGATCGCCAAGAGCAGCGAGAGCACCGCGGCGATGATCGGGGTCGCGATGCTGAAGAACGGGCCACCCCAGGTTTCCTCATTGCGGTGATCGGGATGGGTTTGGACGTGCGTTGCCATACCGGCAGGTACTGCATCGCCTGGGCCGACAGGGTACGAATGCGAGATGTGGAATCTCGGCACTGCGTGGCAGGACGAGCTGGCGCTCGCCGCTGCATGGCGCGCGGGGCAGCCGTTTCCGCACGTCATCGCCGATGACTTCGTTCCGCGCGACGCGCTGCCCGAGCTATTCGCAGTGCTCGACGACGAGGCAGTCGATCGTTACGAGGGCGATATCTTCCGGTTCGAGGCCTCGGCAGTCGAGCCGGCGACGCCCGAGTTTCGCGGGCTGCGCGACGAATTCGCAGCGGTGCTCGCCCC
>DASUFX010000501.1:0-12887 GCA_036274355.1 Kofleriaceae bacterium
CGCAATGAACGCGAGGACCGCGAGCCGCTTCACTTGTGACCTCCGAGCGCGGCATCGAGGCGTTTGCGGTGCACGCTTTGCGGATAGCGCTCGTTGAACGTCTTCGCGAGCTCGCGTGCATCTGCGGCACGACCGAGTGGGAGGAGCGCCTGGATGCGCAGCGCTTCACGCTCTTCGGTGAGCGCGCCGTCTGCATGTAGACGCGCGTCGAGCTCGACGAGCTTCAGCGCTTCCGCAGGATCGTGGGGCAGCACCTGCCAGGCCTTCGCGAGCAGCTCGGCTTGCGACGGAATCGGTGCGGCTGCCTGTGGCGCTTGTTGCTCCGCCACGGCGACGCTCGGCTTTGGTGCGGCGACGCTCGGTTCCGGTGCGGTGATCGCGATCGATGGCTCGGGCGTGATCGCGGAGCCGGTCTCGATCGTCGGCGCACGCGGAACCGCAGCCGGCTCGGCGCGATGCACGAGCCACCAGATGCCCGCCGCGGTTGCCAGCGCAGCGGCCGCAATCCAGATCAGCTTCGTGGTCGCGACGGCGGTCGTCGCTGCCGCGGGCGTCGCGAGCGTCGCGCCGAGCTTCGTGCGGATCGCCGCGCGCTCGACGGCGCTGATATCGCGCTCGCTCGCGAACAGCGCGCGTAGATCGTCGCTCGGTGGCTCGATCTCAGTCATGGCGCGCCTCGCAGTTTGGACAGCGTTGCGCGCATGTCCTCGCGCGCGAGCCGCAGTCGGGAATGGACGGTGTTCGCCGAGATGCCGAGGATCTCGCCGATCTCCGCGCCGGTGTAGCCCTCGAGGTCATGGAGGATGACAACTGCGCGCCGGTCGTCATCGAGGCTGGCGAGCACGCGCCACAACAGATCGCGCTCGGCATGTGGCGACGCATCGACGACCGACTGTAAATGCTGACTCGGCAGCTCGCGGTGCTTGCGCCGCATGCCGGCGGCAACGCGGCGCGCGACGCCGAACAGCCAAGGCCGGATCGGTCGCTCGAAGTCGATGTCGGCCCAGCGCCGATGCACGATGACGAACACGTCGTGCGCAGCGTCGGCGAGATCCGCCGCCGGCACGCCGAGGCGGCCGAGGGTCTTCCAGACGTAGCTGAGCTCGCGTTCGTAAACCGCATAAATGCCCTCCGCGACCTCCGGGACGGACTCGGCCACGAAGAGGTATTGCCGGAGGGCATCCGTTTTCGTCACGGGAACTTCGCTAGCACCCCAGCCCCGAGCCACAGCTCGCGGGGTTCGCTAGTCCATACGGGCATTTGGTCGACAAGAAAACGTGATGATGTCAGCGCCTGGAGCCCATCGAGGTGGACCCGGAGCGATAGCCGGTGAAGGAGCGGCACGTCGAGCTCGATGCGGCCGCCGATCGCGAATGCTGCGCGGCGGGCGGTGGCCGCGTTCGCGAGGGCCTGGCCTTCGGCGGAGATCATGCCCGCGGTCGCGAGGCCGCACAGACCGAGATACCCGGCGTGGAAGCACGGCACCGCGTCGAGGCCAGCCGTCGCGACGTTCACCGTGCCGCCGTCGCCGACATCGATCGACTCGGGCGTCGCGATACGCAGCTCGAGACCGAGCGAGAGCCGGTCGTGCCGCCAGCGGCTACCGAGCTCGAGGGCAGGGTGGGCGGTCGTGTCGCTCGCTGCACCGACGAAGAGCGCGACGTGCCGCGTCGATGAATGCGCACGCGTGTCGCTCGTAGTCGAGTGGTTGACGAGCTCGTTCGACGTCATCGTCGTCGTCGGTGTCGTCGTCATCGGCGGCGTTGTCGCCGGCGGAATCATCGCCGGCGCCATCACCGGCGCAGGTGCGTCGACCTGCTCGTCAGCGCGTAGCGACATCACGACGATCAGCGCGAGCGATTTCGCGAGCTCTCCGCACGACGTGGCATGTACGACCCGCGGGGCTGTCACGTCACCGGCGGCGCTCGTGTAGACGATGCTGCCTTCCGCGCCGCGGCCGTCGCGATGCATGACGATCTGCACGCGATCGCCGGCCCCGTCGAGATCGCCGCCCAGCGCGCGGACCTCGCCGGCGACCGCCTCGCGGGTGCACGGTGCGGCGGCGCTGGTGTGCGCCACGCAGAGCATCGCCGCGATCGCGATCAGCCTCACGCACTCACCTTACCGGCCGCGCGGCCGCGTTGTCAGCGAACAAGTTGTGCAACGGTGCTGACATTGCGACTTCTTTCACAAGATCGTGACGTGATCGACGGAAATGCTGACACGGATGTCGCTGTCGCGGTTGCATGAGGCACCTCACGATCATCGCGATCCTCGTCGGAACCGCCCGCGCAGATACCCAGGTCAGTGTCCGTTGGGGCACGTACACCGAGCGCGAGCGGACCGCGCTCGTACGTCTTCACGGCGCCGAAGACGCAACCATTCGCGGCGCCACGATCGAGCTCGCGAGCTCGGAAACCGCCGTGACCGCGAAGCTGCGGTTCAATATCGCCACGAAGTCTCGCGAAGCTCTCACGATCCGCGTTCCGATCGAGCTGACGTCGGGCACGGCGGTGACCGGCTTTCGCTATGGCATCGGCGGCGAGCCAACGATCGAGGCGATCACGCGCAGCGCGGACGATGCGCTCATGACGTTCAACCGAATCGTCGAGCGCCAGAAAGATCCGGCGCTGCTGCGCCTCGTGAAGCGCAAGGAGAAACGCGACATGCTCGAGCTCGCGGTGTACCCGGTGACGCGCGGTATGCCGGCGTCCGTCGAGATCGACCTGACGCTGCCGCAGGCCACACGGCTCGTCCTCGATTCCGGACCGCGCCAGACCGAACAAGCGTTCGCACTGCCGGAGACGCGTCGAGAGTGGGCGATGAGCGATCCGGCATCGCACGAACAGCTCGACGCCGCGACGTCGTGGTTTGCCGGCGACGTACGGTGGTCGCCCGCGCGATCCGCGAAGCCGGATCGCCGGGTTCGCATGACGCCGACGGTCGCGCTCTCGGATCGGCGGTACGACGTTCGCGTCGCGATCCGCGAGCACGCCACGCAGCTCGCGCATTGCTACGCAGCTGGGGTCGCACGCGATGCGACGCTGTCACCGAGCGCGATGCTCGCGATCGACATCGCTACAGACGGTCGCGTCTCGCACGCAGAAGTCACCGACTATGCGGATGCCGACGTCCGCTGGTGCATCGAGGACGAGATCGCCGGCTGGCGCTTCACGGCGGCCGATAACGCGCGCCGCGTGCGCCAGGACGTCGATCTCACGAACCTCGAGTGACTACTTGCCGTAGCGATACGCCGAGAACAGCGCGTCCATACGCGCATCCTGACCGGCCGTGAACTCGAACATGCAGGAGTCGTCGGTGTAGTCCATGAAGTTCTCGATCGGATCGAGACCAGTGCCGTTGCACGTGTTCGCACCGACCGGGCAACCGAACTGCGCCGACCGCTCCGCGGGCGTATCGGAGACCGAATCGCCCGTCTTCGAGCAGCCGCCCTGGAACGTGTGATAGAGGCCCATCCAGTGGCCGACCTCGTGCGTCGCCGTGTCGCCCTCGTTGTAGGGCGCAGCCGAACCACCCGGCAGCGACGAGTAGAGGATCACGACGCCGTCGTCCTTCGGGTTCGACGCGTAGGAGCTCGGGAACGTCGCCCAACCGAGCAGACCGCCACCTGGGTTGCACGTGTAGATGTTTAGATCCGCCGCCGTGCCGGTGCGCAGCGCGGACTTCATCGCGTTCTCGGTCGACGAGGTATCGCACGTGTCGAACCACGACGCGTTGGTCGTGAAGTCGACCGTCAGCAACTGGAACTGCCAACCCGTCGGCGCGTACGCGTCGTTGAGGACAGTGATCTGGTTGTTGATGTCCGTTTCCGACAAGTTGCCGGTCGTGCCGTCGGTGATGACGTGGAAGTGCACCGCGACGGTTCCGCCGGTCACCGTCGTGCCGCCGCCGCCGCCGCCACCGCCACCGTGACCGCCACCGCCTCCGGGCTTGCCCTGCGCGTTCTTGACGACCTCGTCTGCTTTCGCAATTTCGGTGTCACTCGGCGTACGGGTCGAGCACCGCTTGTAGTGCCCATACGCGTTGCCGTTACCAACCGCCTGCTCGCCGGCTGAAAGTGGTTCGTCCTGATCGCCGCACGCGACGAGCGCCGCACAGAGAAGGAGAGTCGAGGTGAATAGCGTCCGGTTCATCATCAGGGCGCGAGAATCCTTGATGTACGACATCAACTCAAGCTGTTCCTTATGTAGGCAAGCTCATAGTCCGCTGCGTAACGCGGTGCGCACTGCGCACCGGATTACCCGGAAAGAGATCTGTTCTTGCCTGGGTTTAGAACTGGACTGACACGTCAGTCCAGTCATAGACTGACGCGTCAGTCTAGCTATGCGCAAGTACTGCGAGGACCCATGGACAAGCCCGTTCCAGACAAAGTCGTCATCGGCATCGATGTCGGCTCCACGACCGTGAAGATGACCGTCGTCGATCCGACGACGAAGGAAATCTTGTGGAGCAAGTATCTGCGCCACGAGACGCGGCAGCCGGAGATGACGCGTGAAATGCTGCGCGAGATCCACGCCGCGTTCCCGACGCTGAAGAACGACCAGATCCGGACGTTCATCACCGGCTCGGGCGGCTCGCCGATCGCGCCGCACCTCGGCAGCAAGTTCGTGCAGGAAGTGAATGCCGTAACGATGGCGGTGGAGAAGCTCCATCCCGACGTCGGCAGCGTGATCGAGCTTGGCGGTCAGGACGCCAAGATCATCATGTTCAAAGAGAACAAAGACACCGGTGACAAGACCGCGCAGACGTCGATGAACGACAAGTGCGCGTCGGGCACCGGCGCGACGATCGACAAGTGCGTACTCAAGGTCGGCATGCCTCGCGAAGAGGTGCCGGGCCTGATGTTCGACCCGACGAAGCTGCACCACGTCGCAGCGAAGTGCGGCGTATTCGCCGAGACCGACATCGTGAACCTCGTGAAGAGCGGCATCCCGCGCAACGAGATCATGAACTCGCTCGCCGACGCGATCGTCAGCCAGAACCTCGCCGTGCTCACGCGCGGCAACACGCTCAAGGCGAAGGTGCTGCTGCTCGGCGGCCCGAACACGTACCTGCCGTTCCTCCAGCAGTGCTGGCGCCTGCGTATCCCCGAGGCATGGGCGGAGCGCGGCTACGAGTACGACAAGACGGTGCCGATCGAGCAGCTGATCTTCGTGCCGAAGAACAGCGATCTCTACGCGGCGTATGGCGCAGTCCTGTTCGGTCTCTACGAGCCCGAGGCAATCGGCGCGTACCGCGGCCTCGAGCCGCTCGACGAGTTCATCAACCACGGTCGCAAGGCGAAGCTCGGTGAGAGCGCTGGTCCCGGCCTCGTCGAGGTGAAGGACGAGGCGGTCGCGTTCAGCGAGAAGTACAAAACGCCCGACTACGAGGACGCGAAGCTCGAAGCGGGCAAGACGTACCGCGGCGTGATCGGCCTCGACGGCGGCTCGACGTCGTCGAAGTGCGTGTTCATCGACGAGAACGAGAACATCCTGAAGAAGGTCTACACGCTCTCGAAGGGCAACCCGATCCAGGACATGAAGGACATGTTCGCGGACATGCGGAAGTGGGCGACCGATCAGGGCGCCACGCTCGACGTGTCCGGCTTCGGCGTGACCGGTTACGCTGGTGACGTGCTCGAGCGCTCGCTCGGCGCCGACGCGAACATCGTCGAGACCGTCGCTCACATGATGAGCGCGAAGCGCTGGTTTCCGGCGGTCGACGTCATCTGTGACATCGGCGGGCAGGACATCAAGGTGATGTTCATGCAGAACGGCGACGTCAAGAACTTCCGGCTCTCGAACAGCTGCTCCGCCGGCAACGGCATGCTGCTGCAGGCGATGGCCGATCAGTTCGGCGTCCCCGTGAAGCAGTACGCCGAGGTCGCGTTCGAAGCGCGCCTCGCGCCGAAGTTCAGCTACGGCTGCGCCGTGTTCCTCGACTCCGACCGCGTGAACTTCCAGAAGGAAGGCTACGCGAAGGAGGAGCTGCTCGCCGGTCTCGCGCTCGTGCTGCCGAAGAACATCTGGCAGTACGTCGTCCAGATTCCGCGCATGAGCGAGCTCGGCCGCGTGTTCGTCCTCCAGGGCGGCACGCAGAAGAACCTCGCCGCGCTCAAGGCGCAGGTCGATTACATCGAGAAGCGCGTGCCGAACGCCGAGGTCTACCTGCACCCGCACACCGGTGAAGCAGGCGCGATCGGCGCGGCGTTCGAAGCGCTGCGCGTGACGCGTCGCCGCGGCAAGACGACGTTCGTCGGTCTCGAGCAGGCGATCGACATCGAGTACACGTCGACGAACGACGACAAGACGCGCTGCAACTTCTGCCCGAACAACTGCTCGCGCACGTTCATCGACACCAAGACCCTCGACGGCAAGACGGCTCGCTACATCTCGGGCTTCTCGTGCGAGAAGGGCACCGTCGAGAACATGGACGCGCTCAAGGTGCTCAACAAAGAGCGCCAGAAGCGCATGAAGCAGTACCCGAACCTCGTCGACTACGAGGCGAAGCTCGCGTTCAAGAGCTTCTACGAGCACGCGGCGATGCCAGAGCACGGCACGCCGGTGAAGGACGTCGTCGTCAAGCGCACGCTACTCGGCGCGGTCCGCCACAAGCCGATCGAGCGTCCGTTCCAGCGCGCGAGCAAGGAAGTCTGGGAGAAGCGCCGCGATGTTCGCGTCGGCATCCCGCGCGTGCTCAACCTCTACTCGACGGGCCCGTTCTGGCGCACGTACTTCGAGACGATCGGCCTCGACTCGCGCAACGTCGTGTTCAGCGACGAGACGAGCGAAGAGATGTGGCAGGCCGGCTGCAAGTATGGCTCGGTCGATCCTTGCTACCCGAGCAAGGTCTGCCAGGCGCACATCCACAACCTGCTGTTCAAGCACCACGAGAAGAAGCCGCTCAACTACATCTTCTTCCCGGCGATCACCCACATCCCGACGTACATCGTCAATCAGATGGACACGGCGAGCTGCCCGGTCGTCTCGGGCACGCCGAAGGTGATCCGCGCAGCGTTCACGAAGGAGACCGACTTCTTCGCCGAGCGCGGCATCAGCTACCTCGACACGGCGGTCACGCTGAACGAGGCGCTGATGTGCAAGAAGCAAATGTTCAACGAGTGGGGACCGCTGCTCGGCCTCACCGAGGACGAGAGCGACTTCGCGATCGACGAAGCGTTCAAGGCGGTTCAGGCGTTCGAGGACGAGATGGAGCGCAAGGGCAAGGAGATCCTCGACGAGGTCGTCAAGGACAACCGCGTCGCGCTCGTCATGCTCGGCCGCCCGTATCACAACGATCCGGGCCTCAACCACTCGGTGCTCGAGGAGTTCCAGGCTCTCGGTTATCCGATCCTGTCGATGCGCTCGCTGCCGCGTGACAAGCCGACGCTGAACTGGCTGTTCGCGGAGGACCTCGGCAAGAAGGTGATCGAGTCCCCGATGGACGTCACCGACGTCTGGCCGGAGAACTACTCGACGAACTCGGTGCAGAAGGTGTGGGCGGCGAAGTACGCCGCGCGTCACCCGAACCTCGCGTGCCTCGACCTGTCGAGCTTCAAGTGCGGTCACGACGCGCCGACGTACGGTCTCATCGATTCGGTCATCGCGAGCGCCGGCAAGGCGTACTCGGCGCTGCACGACATCGATGCGAACAAGCCGAGCGGCTCGATCAAGATCCGCGTCAAGACGTACGCGCACACGCTGATGCTGCTGCGCGAGAAGCTCGAGGATCAGGCGACGAAGAAGACCGAGCTCGATCGCACGCTGTCGGCGAAGAAGCTCGAGCTCATGAAGTCACTGCAGGCGAAGCTCGCTGGCGTCGGTCGCACCGACGACAAGCTCGATGTCGAAGTGAAGGCGCTCGAGACGCAGGTGGCTGCGTGGGCGGCGGAAGAAGCAGCGAAGAACCCCAAGGCGAAGAAGCTCGCCTCTCTCAATGTCATCAAGGACGGTAGCGGCGCTGGCTCCAGCGCTGCCGCGAATCTCGCAAAGGCCAAGGAAGAACAATGAGCACGACGAACAACAAGTCCGGTGAGAATCTCGACCCGATGTCCCTCGAGGCCATCGAGGAACAGCTGAAGCAGTTCGAGATCGACGAGCGCAAGCGCCTTGGCCTGCCTGTCGAAGCGACCAAGCACTGGCTCGACGAGGTCCCGCGTCAGTTCACGCGCGATCAGCGCGAGCACACCACGATCCTCGTGTCGGGGCTCACGATGGCGCACGACCTGTTCATTCAGGCGGCGCTGCGCGGCATCGGCTACAAGGTCCTCGCGATGGACGTGCCGGATAACGACGCGCTCCAGTACGGACGCGAGTACGGCAACCGCGGCCAATGCAACCCGACGTACTTCACGGTCGGCAATCTCGTGAAGTACCTCGATGGCCTGCGCGACCGCGGCATGTCGAAGGACGACATCGTCAAGAACCACCTGTTCATCACGGCTGGCGCGTGCGGCCCGTGTCGCTTCGGCACGTACGTCACCGAGTACCGCAAGGCGCTCCGTGACTCCGGCTTCGACGGCTTCCGCGTCCTGCTGTTCCAGCAGACCGGTGGTCTCAAGCAGGCGACGGGCGAGGGTGTCGGTCTCGAGATGAACCCGACGTTCTTCTGGGGCGTCGTTCGCGCGATCATGATCGGCGACGCGCTCAACGCGCTCGGCTACCGCATTCGTCCGTACGAGGTCGAGGCGGGCGCCACCGACCGTGCGATCGAGTCGAGCAAGAAGATCATCTCCGACGCATTCGAGAACAACACGTCGCTGCCGATGGCGCTGTGGCGCGTCCGCCGCACGATGAGCAAGGTCAAGGTCGACCGCACGAAGCCGAAGCCGCGCGTCGGCATCATCGGTGAGTTCTGGGCAATGACGACGGAAGGCGACGGCAACTACGGCCTGCAGCGTTTCCTCGAGGCCGAGGGCGCCGAGCCGGAGATCCAGCTCGTCACCGCGTGGCTGCTCTACATGATCTGGCAGGGCCGCTACGACACCGCGCAGCGCGCGAGCCTCCGCGGCGCCGACAAGGCGTTCAAGGATGCCGACGGCAAGCAGCAGGTCGGTGGATCGAAGTTCAGCCTCGCCGGCGTCGACGTGCGCAAGCGCATCGCATCGCTGTGGGCGGGCGAGCAGGTCCTCCGTGGTCTGTTCCAGACCTTCGCGCACGCGATGGGTCTGTACGACTACCACCTGCCGGACATGAACCAGATCGCCGAGATCTCGCACGCGTTCTACGACAACAACCTCCGTGGCGGCGAAGGCCACATGGAAGTCGGCAAGCTGATCCAGAACGTCGCGTACCAGAAGGTCAACATGACCCTCTCGGTGAAGCCGTTCGGGTGCATGCCCTCGTCGTCGGTGTCGGACGGCATCCAGTCGTTCATCACCGAGCTCTATCCGCAGGGCATCTTCCTGCCGATCGAGACGAACGGCGACGGCGCGGTCAACGTCTACAGCCGCGTCCAGATGCAGCTGTTCAAGGCCAAGCAGCTCGCGCAGAAGGAAGTCGACAAGGCGCTCGCCGACGTCGGTATGACGATCGAGGAAGTCCGCACGTACCTCGACAAGCACCCGTCGCTCGCGCACGCGTTCCACCGCGCGCCGCACAAGGCCGGCTGCACGGCCGCTGACCTCATCTACGAAGTCGGCGCGCGCAAGAACCGCCTGCGCTACGCGAAGGACAGCGTCGTCGCCAAGCTCACGGGCAAGGCGAAGAAGGAGCACCACGACGCGCACGTCCAGCTGCTCGCGATCGCCCGCAAGGCCGCCGAGAAGACGATGCGCAAGAAGAGCGTCGTCACGGTCGCGCCCGAGCTCGACCCGAACGATGACTCCGGCCGCCCGGCCGTGCCGGCGGGCCGCAAGAGCCTCCGCGTTGTGAACTAGTCCACGTAACCTCGACTAGCTTGGCGAAGCCCGTGGTGTTGCCGCACCACGGGCTTTGTTTTTGGGGAAAGCTGATGCGACGGATAGACGGGCTTGCTATTGGTAGCGGTCTCATGTGCATCAATCGGTTGCGCCAGTTGGTTGTCGTCACTCTCGTGACTGCTGCATGCGGCAACAGTGGCGACGACGGGACCGGCGGCAATAGCGGGTTCAATGTCGACAAGCTCTTGCGAGCATGCACGGTTCTGCACTCGTGCTTCGTCGGATACGAGTACGAGGACATCGGCACGTGCGTGTCCGACTTCCAGTGGCACGGGACGCCAGCTCAAGTCGATTGCGTGCTGGCGGCGTCCGTCGCGAACTGTAGTGCCGCCGAGACATGCATCGGCGAGAAGCTCGCTGCGGACACGGACTGCGTGGATCGCTGCCTGGACGGCCGAACGTTAGTGCGGTGCAACGGCCCGTCCATGCACCGAGAGATGGATTGCCGGACGTATCTGCTTAGCGGAGGGCCTCAATGCCTCGTCGGTACGGCAGGGGTCGTCGCATGCGGAACGGGTACATGCTCGGCCGATGGCGACTCGACATGCGACGGCTCGATCCTGCACAGGTGCGGGTCGGGGATCGCTACAGATTTGGATTGTGCGCCTGTGGGCCTTGAGTGCAGCACCAACGGCTGCGCGCGGCCGTCGCCAGGTGCGTGCACAATCCAGTTCGGATGCCAGGGCGACCTGCTCTGTAACGCCAATACCACCGAGGATTGCAGCAAGGTGATTCCGGACGGAACGTGCATCACCGTCAATAGCTTCACCGCATGTGGCTGGGCCACGGAGTGCGATCCTTCGACACCACAGACCTGCATCGGCACTACGCTGCAGTCGTGCGTCCTCGGCGCGCTCAAGACTGTCGACTGCACGACCATTGGCGGCACGCAGTGCGTCCCGAACACGCAGGCGCCGGGCGCCTGGTGCTCGCGGTGAACGCGGCCGCCTGACGGCGTGCTACGACAGCAGCCGGCATGGAGCCTCGCGATTTCTCGACGATCGGACCGTCCGCGCGGATGCTGCTCGTGATGCGCGCGCAAAGCGATCTGCCGTTCGCGCGGCAATCCGCCGAGCTGCTGCTAGGAGCGGAGCGGGTCGCACAGGATATCGCGCGCCTGGCGGAGCTCGCCGGCTCTGCACTGCGCCTCAGGCACTTCGTGGCCCGCTACCGCAGCATCGATACGCTGCTCGCGGAGAGCGGCGCCATACGCGTGCTCGAGCTCGGCGGCGGACTCTCGCTGCGTGGCCTCGCCTGGGCAGAGCGCAACGCCGGCACGTACCTCGACACCGATCTGCCCGACATGGTCCGGACCAAGCAGCAGCTCATGGACGCGCTTGCCGTCGGGCCACTCGTGGGCGAGCTGCGGCTCGCCGCGCTGAACGCGCTCGATGCCGATGCGTTTCGGGCGTCGGTTGCGACCTTGCCGGCAGGACCGATCGCGATCGTGAACGAGGGCCTGCTGATGTACCTCGACGATGCCGAGAAGCAGCAGCTCGCCACGAACATCCGCGACGCGCTTTCTGCGCGCGGCGGCGTGTGGATCACCGCCGACATCTATGTCCAGGGCGAACGCAGCGCGCGAATCGAGCGTAGCGAGCGCGAGCGCGAGTTCCTCGCCGCCCATCGCGTCGAGGAGAACAAGTTCGCGAGCCTCACCGCGGCAGAATCGTTCTTCACCGGCGCCGGCTTCACGATCGTGCGACGGCTGCCGTCCGACGTGACCCGCGAATCATGGGTCGTCGAGGCGCGCTAATTGCGATATGAACGCGCCATGAGTTTGACCGATCGACTTCGCGCACGCGCGCACGCCGCCCTCGAGCGCGTACCCGGCAAGGTAGGTGACAAGCTGCGCGGGGCGAACGAAGCGCTCGGCCGGCCGTTCGCAGACGCGACCGAGCTCGCCGATCGTCGCGCGTTCGATACGCGCGGTGGTGTGCACCAATCGGCTGCACCCGCGGCCGCGAAGGCCCAGCGCGAGCAAGCACCGGTGATCGTCTACTACATGGAGAAACAGAAACGCGACGTGTCGAAGCTGACCGATGTGCTCGACGCGAACGGCATTGCCTACACGGCGACTAACATCCAGGAAGATCCGGCCGCGCAATTTGCCGTGCGGCGAGATAGCAAGGGTATCCGCCTGCCTGTGGTCTTCGTCGCAGGCGACTGCATCGGTGGGCGTATCGAGCTCATCAATGCGGCTAGCTCCGGAGAGCTGAAGAAGAAGGTGTTCGGCAGCTGAGATCGGGAAGGTTTGGGCGGGTTTGACGTAATAATCGACCACCATGATCGGCACGCAGGAGCGCAAGGCCGGACAGGCCGAGTCGGCCGCGCCATCGGCTGAGAATGAAGCGCCGAACGCCGCGCCATCGCATCAACGCTTCACGAACGAAGGTCCGATTCCGCCGGTCGCGCAGTCGTCGAATGCGGTCGCACCCGGCGCATCGGACCTCGCGTTCGGCGCGCACGACGAGCACTACGCGACGGCCGACAACTCGCTCGACGACGCCAATCACCTGCGCGTGAAGGCGACGGGCCTCAACGTTCGCTCGTCGCCGAACGCAAGAGGTCACGCGAATATCGTCGGCTTGTTGCACCACGGCGATCAGATCGAACGCGTCGGCAAAGCAGGGCATTGGGTGCAGATCAGCTATCAAGGTCAGCAGGCGTTCGTGCACGGCGCATACGTCGAGGCAGCGCACCACGCCGAGGCAAAGCCTGCCAAAGCACCGTCGGAGCCACAGCCAGAATCGGTGGCCAACGCCGTCGAGAAAGCGACGCAGCACGCGCCCGAGATCAAGCAGCACCTGCCGGAGAAGAAGGTCACCGAGAACGCGCCGCACGCGTCGGCGACCCATGCGCCTAGCGAGACGAAGGCGCCGGAGTCGAAGCCAGCAGCCGAGAACCCGGCGTCGACAGCGCCGGTGATCAACCATGCGCCCGTGAGCAACGCTCCCGTCGCCAA
>DASUFX010000502.1:0-4152 GCA_036274355.1 Kofleriaceae bacterium
GCTGTATGCGAACCATTGGCATCGCGACGCGCGCAAGCTGCTCACGCATCATGTACCCGAGCTACGCGGTCGCCCGGTGTGGATGTTCTCGAGTGGCCCGCTCGACGAGTCGGCGAACGCCAAAGAGCTGCCGGCACCGCACCAACTCACGAAGCTGATCGCTCGCATCGGCGCGCGCGGCCACGTCACGTTTGGCGGCCGCCTCGAGCGCGACGCGAAGGGATTCATCGCCGGCGCGATGGCGAAGAAGCTGAGCGGCGACTGGCGCGACTGGCACAAAGTCCGTGCGTGGGCGAAGGACGTCGCGCACGAGATCCTCGATGAAGCGCCGCGCCCGGTCGTGATCATGCCTACGCCCTCACGCGCACAGCGCTGGCTGCTCGCGGCGATGTGCCTGTTCGTTGGCATCACGGCGATCCTCGGCGGCGCCACGCTCACCGCTCGCCCCGACGGCTCGCTGATGGAAGCTCCTCCCGGAATGCTGAGTCACTCGCCGTTCACGACGTTCCTGATCCCGGGTCTCTTGCTGTTGCTGATCGTCGGGCTCGGCAACGCGGTCGCGGGCGTGCTCGTCGTGCGCAATGCACGAGCGGCACCGTACTTCGCGTTCTTCGCGGGCACCGCGCTCGCCGTGTGGATCGTGACGCAGATGATTTTGCTTCGCACCCATCATTGGCTCCAGATTGGCTACCTCACCGTCGCCGCGCTCATTCTGTTCGAGGCGTGGAAGGTGTTCGAGCTACCATGGCGGCATGGCAGAGCAGCTCGGTACGCTACTCGTTAGCTGTCCGGACCAGAAAGGTATCGTCGCCGCGCTCGCCCAGGTGCTCTACGGCCAAGGCGCCAACATCGTCGATTCGGACCAGCACACCGATCCGATCGCAGGCATGTTCTTCCAGCGGATCTGCTTCGACCTATCGACCGCGGAGACAGACCCCCAAAAGCTCGAAGCGGCACTGCGCGACATCAGCAACCGCTTCGAGCTCACGTACCGGCTGATCGTCGACGCGCACACACCACGCGTCGCGATCTTCTGCTCGAAGCAGGAGCACTGCCTCTACGACCTGCTCATCCGCTACCGCGCCGGCGAGCTGCCGTGCCACGTCGCGATGATCATCTCGAATCACCCGACGCTCGAGCCCGTCGCGAAGCACTTCGACGTGCCGTTCGTTCACCTGCCGATCACGGCGGCGACGAAGGCGCAGCAAGAAGCTGCCGCGATCGCGTTACTCGAGCGCGAGAACGTCGATCTCGTGATCCTCGCGCGCTACATGCAGATCCTGTCGCCTGAATTCGTCGCACGCTACCCGTCGCGGATCATCAACATCCATCACTCGTTCTTGCCCGCATTCATCGGCGCGAATCCGTACCGCCAGGCGTACGAGCGCGGCGTGAAGCTGATCGGCGCCACGAGCCACTACGTGACGTCCGAGCTCGATCAAGGACCGATCATCGAGCAGGCGGTCGTGCGCTGCTCGCATCGCGATCACGTCGACGAGCTCGTGCGAAAGGGCAAGGACCTCGAGAAGAGAGCCCTTGCCCGTGCGGTCCGGCTACATCTGCAGGACCGGATCCTCGTGTACTCCGGCAAGACCGTCGTGTTCGACTAGCCTTTGCGCGCGCCGACCACGCGCACGTGATCCAAATGCACCGACGTCGGCAGGTCGCCCGACAGCTCGAGCCGCGACAGCGTGCCGATAAACTCCAGCTGGCAGTCCTCGTTGCCACACGCAGCCGTGAGCTTCTCGAGCTCGCCGGGTGCGAACGACAGCTCGGGCAACCAGCCGTGCGTCGCCGGTTGCTGCACCGGAAACGCCGCGACATTGCACGCGCTCGCCGACCTGCACAGCGGCTCGTGCCGCGTCACGGTCCAATGGAGCTGTTGGCCTTCCCAGCGCTGCCGCACCTCGCGCCACGTTCCGCGCCGCTCCGCCTGGTCGAGCTCGGTCGCGAGATCGGCTTGCGTCGCATGCGAGAGATCGGGCCGGAGCTGGATGTCGCGTGCCGCCGGGCGGTGCGACTCGCTGCGACCACAGGCAGCGAGCACGAGAGCGAGAATCGTGGTGCGGGTCATGGCGTGCTCCGAGGCTAGGGGTTACCGGAATGCGGCGACGCGAGGTACGGGAACGTCGTCGTGAACGGCTTGTCGTTCGCGTTCACGCCGTCGCCGATCGCCGCGTTGTTGTTGCACGCGACCGTGAGCAGCGTGTCGGTGACGTCGTCGGCGAGCGCGCGGCCGTTCGGGAAGTGCGATTGCGCGTTCGTCTGGCCCTCCGCGATGTTGATACGGAGCAGGTCCGCGGGTTTCGTGCCGTTCGGCGCGAGCAGGCCGACGATGTCGGTACGACCACCCGACGGCGTCTCCGGGCAACCAGCGTCGAGCACGAGGTTGAGCAGCTTCGGCACTTCCGGATCGAGGATGTACGCGCCGAAGTTCGCAACGTCATCCTTCGGTTCGGAGCGGTTGTACTTGTCCTTGTCCTTGAGCGGTACGATCACTTCGTTGACGAGCGGCCAGCCCAGGCGCGAAACCTGGATCATCTTGCCGTAATCATCCGAGTCGCGCGTCTTGCGCAGGATGCGGATCTGCGGCCGCGACGCGCTCGCGTAGATGCCGACGACGGAAGTCTTGTCGGTCGTCGAGGTCGGCCGCGTGCCGCCCTTCGCGAGTTCGGTGATCGGCACCTCGAGCACGAGCGACATCACGTTGACGCCGTCGGTGGTCGGTGCGCCGCCGACGCCGAGCAAGTCGAACACGTGGAGGTCGACGAAGAACGGTTCGTCGCGTGGACCGGCGAACGACTTGGTGCCGTTCGCTTCGCGAATCGCCTGCAGCGCGACCGGCTCGTAGTTCGGGAACGAGCGCTTGCCGACATTCCACGGCGCGACCGGAGCGCCGCTCATGATGCGCTGGCGCGAGCCGTTCTTGCGGTTGATCTTCCAGAGCGAGTACGTCTGCGTGACGTTGAGGTTCTGGCTCTGCAGCGAATCGACCGGACCGACGTTGTAGAGGAACGTGTTGCCGTTCTTCACCGCGGTCTCGAACTCGTAGCGATACGTCCAGTCGGGGACCGCGTCGCCGTCGTTGTCGATGTTGATGTCGTACTGCGCGTCCTCCGCGAAGCGATAGAAGTTCGGGCCCGATTGCGGCAAGAGGAGCGGCACGTAGTCCGCGACGAGCACGAGCTTGTTGGCATCGGTCGGACTGATAAACGCGTAGACGTCGGTGTTATCGGCGAACTGGTCCTCGCCGATCATCGGTGCTTCGCGATGACTCGACGCGGTTGCAGTGATGGCGCCGGCGGCAAGCGATAAGCCGGCGATGGTGAGAAAGCGTTTCTTCATGGCTGGTCCCTTTCATTTGGCGCTGTAGATCGCGCCACCCTCGGAATCGACGACTGCGAACACGCCGGCATTACGCGCGGTACGCAGACCTGATGGATCGATGAGCTCCGGCGTTGCGAGCTGCTGCACTGTGCCGCTCGCGATCTCGACGGAGGTGAGCTGACCGTGACCTTCGGCATCGATGGTGGGCATCACGGCCGTGCCACCACCGGCAGTCAGCGATACGCCGCCGAACGTGCCCATGCGCAGATCGCTGATGACTTCGTTCGCCGCGCTGCCGTCTTCTGGAATCGCGAAGAGGACGCCAAAACCATGCTCGCCGCCCGCGCGGTGATCCATGACCCACGCGACGCCGTCGTCGTCGACATGGAGACCGCTCGGCGACACCAGCGGCTCACCCACCCAGACCGGCAGTGCTACGCCGCCGGTCACGGAGATCTTGAACAGCGCTGGCTTGCCGTCTTCGGTGCGGCCCGTCGCGAACAGCGTCTTGCAGTCCGGTCCCATCGCGAGGCCGCCCGGGCGCACGATGCCGGTCACTGCGAGATCGCCCGGTGTGCCTCCGCTCGTGCCGACGGACAGCACGGCGCCGGCGTCGCCGCCGATATCGGCGATGTAGAGCGTCTTGCCGTCGCACGACAGCACGAGGCCGAGCGGCGATTCGAGCGGATCGCCGGCTGCGATCTTCTCGGCCGTCGCACCTGCGGTGGACGCGGTACGGAACAGCGCGGGCTGCTTCTCGAGATCGTACGCAGCGAAATAGAATTCGCGGCCATCGAGGCTCGCGACCGCATCGGTCGGCGACGT
>DASUFX010000503.1:0-7996 GCA_036274355.1 Kofleriaceae bacterium
CCGGCGGCTATTGCGTGGTGTCCAGCTGCCCGCGCGACTGCACCGAGTGCGACGAGGTCGAAAAGACCTGCACGGCCGAGTGCACGAGCGCCGCTAGCTGCAACAACGTCACGTGCCCGACCGGCTGGGACTGCACGATCCACTGTACCGGCGCCAACGCATGCGCCGACATCACCTGCGAGAGCGACTCGAAGTGCGCGATCACGTGCTCCGGCACGGATGCGTGCGAAACCGTATTCTGCACCGCCGCCTGCAAATGCGACCTCGACTGCGCCGCGGGCGCATGCAACACGCCCTCGTGCCCGACCGTCGGTAACGGCGGCAACCAGGTCCAGTGCACGACGGACGGGACGAACACCAGCAACTGCGATTCCGGCCACGCCGCCGGTTGCGCGACGTGCTAGACCCGCAGTACGAATCGGTGCCGCTGCCATGAGCGAGAAATTCCCGATGACCCCGACGGGTTACGCGTCGATGAAGGCACAGCTGTCCAAGCTGAAGAACGTCGACCGCCCGGCGAATAGCCGCGCGATCGAGGTCGCACGCGGTCACGGCGATCTGTCGGAAAACGCGGATTACAGTGCCGCCAAAGAGGAACAGGGGCTGATCGAGGCCAAGATTCGCGAGCTCGAAGCAAAAATCGCGATGGCCGAGGTTATCGATCCAACCAAATTGTCGGGTTCGAGAGTCAAATTCGGGGCCACTGTGACCATCGAGGATACCGATAGCGGCGAGACGCAGCGCTACACGATCGTGGGCGAGCACGAAGCCGATATCAAGAAGGGCCGGATCTCGATCGGCGCGCCGGTCGCGCGCGCGTTGATCGGCAAAGAGGTCGGCGAAACCGTGACCGTGAACAACCCGAAGGGGAAACGCGAGTACGAGGTGACCGAGGTCGAGTGGCTCGAAGTTCCTGCGCTCGAGGAGGTCACGTCGTGAAGCGACTTGTTCTAATGATTGCCGTGCTCGTGAGTGCGGTCTACGTGGGCTGCAAGCAAGGGGACGGCGATCGCTGCCAGGTCAACGAGGACTGCGAGAGCGACATCTGCAACGTGGCCAAGGGCACGTGCGCGCCAGCCGGGGGCGAGATGGAGGAGATCGACGCCGGCGTCCCTGACGGTCCCGATGCAGCTCCCGACGCTCCGAGCGACGCGCCCGGCGACGTCTAGTCGACGCTGCGCGCGCAGCGAAAGCCAACGTGCGAGAACCGACGGCGCGGGTCATAGACCGGCCCGAAGGGATCGCGCACGTTCACGCGACCGAGGAACGACGGCTGTCGCCACGAGCCGCCCCGAACGATGCGGAGGTCGCGATCGTTGCCCTCACGCTTGGGATTGATGCAGCGGATCTCGTCGTCGATCGTGGCGCAGCCGGGCAGCTCTGCGTAGCCGGCCAGCGCGTCGGTCGCGCCGCGAGCATCGGCTACCCACTCGGCGACATTGCCGGCCTGATCGCGCGTGCCGAACGGTCCTTCTCCCCACGGATACTGCCCAGGCGGCGCGAGTAGCGCGTAGCCGTCGACATCGTCGGGATCGCCGAGTAGGTGCAGCGTCAGCCCCGAGCGGTCGACTTCGCGAATCGCCTGGCTGCGCGGTTGGCCGTGATTGAAGTCTTTCGGCCGTTCGACACACTTCGTGTTCAGGCAGTCCTGACGCGCCTGCCCCTTTTTCGCTCCGCAGGCCTGGTACTTCTCGTGACACCAGGGCCATTGCAGGCTCGCGGCTCGATCCTGATCGGCTTGGTCGGCGACCGACCCGACCTCGGCGCCGCGCGCCGAGCGCTCCCATTCCGCTTCTGTCGGCAGTCGTCCGCCGCGCCAGCGGCAGTACTCTTGGGCCTCGTTCCAGGTCACGTTCACGATCGGCCACTCGTTGCGGATGTAACGCTCGTCGCCAGCGATCAGCGGATCGAGGTTGCAGCGGCCAGCGGTGACGCACTGGCGATAGTCGGCGACGGTGACCTCGTAGCGATCGATCGCGAATGCGCTGAGAAACACCTGGCGCAACTTCATGTTGTCCAGCTCTTCTTCATAGCCGCCGCACAGCGTGGGAGCCGCGCGCTGACCGATGAGCTGCACGGAATCGGGCTCGAAGAACTGCACGCACAGCTCCTTGACGACCTTGATGTCATCCTCCGTGACGCCCATCCAGAACGCGCCGGCGGGCACGAACACCTCGCGCTTTGGCGTCTGCTCGACGCGCACGACTTTGCCCGCACGCTCGCCCGCGAGGGCAATGCCACCGATCATGGTGGCAACCGCGACGGCGGCTAGCGTACGCATCACGGCAAGCGTGCCGCGAATCATCGCGTCGTGCAAAGCCTAGCGCGCCTGTAACCACGCAAGAGCTGTGCGTACACGCTCGGCGCTGCCCGGGGCGGCATCGGCCAGCCGCGCGAGGAGCAGATCGGCGATCGCATGGCGTGTGCGAATCCGGGCAAGTTGCACGAGTGCAGCGGTCCGCACGTCGGTCGAATCGTCGCGATTCGCGAGCTCGAGCAGCAGGTCTTCGTCGCGGGCCGCGGGCAGCGCTGCGAGCCGCACCTGCGCAGCAGAGTCTTTCGCAGCGTGCTTGGCCAGGTTTGCTGTCTGCGCACTCGAACCGGCAGCGAGCACCGTCCACGCAGCCGCGCGCACGTCTGGATCCCGATCGTCGGCAAGCGTCACGAGTGGCGTCGTGGCATCGCTGCGCGGCACGAGGGCGAGCGCACCGGCGTAGGCAGCTCGCACGTCGGCGGCGCGATCATCGACGGCGTCGGGTAACGTCGCCGGCGCGATCGCTGCGAGCGCTGCGATCGCCTGCGCGCGCACGAGTGAGTCGCGGTCCTTCGCGAGCTCGCGCACGCGCGTGAGGAGCGCCGGCTTTGCCTTCGCTGCGGTCGCCTGCTCGCGCAGCGTTGCGAGGCAGCTTGCGCGCACGCTGGCGTCGCGATCGCCAAGGCCGCGCGTCACGATCGGCAGTGCGACAGCCGCGGGGTAACGAGCAAGTGCGCCACACACGCCACTGCGTTGACTCGCGTCGCCTCGCCCGAACGCGCTCACTAGCTTGTCCGCGACGTCGGGCACCGGTGCGATTGCGAGCGCCTGCAGCATCGCCGGATCGGTCGCCGGTGTCGTCGCGAGCTCGCGGCGGACCAGGTCCACGGCTGCTGCGTGATCGCGTACCGCCAGCGCGGCGATGATGAGCCGCGTGCGCTTCGGTGCCTGTGTGAGCTCGCGATGAAACAGCAACGCCAAGACATTTGTCGGCGCGAAGCCGTGTTCGATCACCGCGCTCGACAGATCGAGATCGGCGGATTTCACCAGGTCTGCTGCCACCGTATCGAGCTCGTGAACGCCGGCGGTCGCAATCGCCTGCACGGCTGCCTTTCGCACACCGACATCGCTACTGCGCGCGCCCTCGTCGAGCGCGGCGATCATCAGTCGTTGCGTCGCGGCATCGCGCTCGGCGCCGACAGGCTCGCGCGCGATTCGCCGCGCGGCGCGCGTCAGATCGTTCTGGCGAATCCGCTGGGCGACAACGACGCGCAGTGGCAACAACACGTCGCCGACCTGCGCGGTCGCCGGCCCCGCTTGGCGCCGATCGCGCGCGAACGTCCATGCGAGATGCACGCGATCGTCGTCGGACCACAGCTCGCGCGGCGGCGGCGGTAGCGGAACCGCGTCGCGAACGACTTGCTCGATCGCCTTATCGAAATCGCGATTGCCCGACGGTGCAATCGCCAGCTTGGCCAGCTCACCACGCGCGCCGATCTCGAGTTGCGCCGTGGTGACGAGGTCCATGTGGTTCAGCGCGTGGTCCGCCGGCAGCCGGAGCCGACAATCCTCGAGGAACTGATGCCAGGCGGGCTGCAGCGACAGCGCCACGGCGGTCAGATACGCAGCGCCGCGCACCTCGGGGTCGATCAGCGGCGGCGCCAGCAACCGCGGCACGGTCGACGGCGACGCCGGCGGTGGACCTTTCGGGCCGCACGCCGCGAGCACGATCACGAGCGCGATGCACCGCACCCGCGAATCGTAGCAGGGACTACTGCAGTGGGACGTCGAACATCAGCGTCGGGTTCGTGATACCGGCGCCGACGAACGTATCGAACTGCTTGCTGAACATCATGTTGTCGGTGGCGTCGAAGCCCTCGACCAGCAGCGTGGCTGGACCGAACGCGACGTCGAGCGCCGACTGCGGGAAGTTGTCCGACAGCTTCTTGCACGGCTTCTTGTCGCTGCCGTTGAGCATCTGGCCGTCGTCGGTCACGAGGTTCTGCACGACGCCGTTCACGGTGAGCGTGAGCGTCTGATTCTTCACCTCGGGCATCGCCTGCTCGCACGACAGCCCGCCCCACGAGAGGCGGAACAGGTATGTGCCGGTGAACGTGCCGATCCACTGATCCCACGGCACGTTGATCGTGGTCTCTTGCGGCTGCTCGACGGTGCCCGCCGTCACCTTGCCGATGATCGGGTTCAGGAGCAGTGGGGTCCCGCCGGCGTCGAGCGGCATCACGTAGACGTCGTAGTCACCGGGCTCGAGCCCGGAGAACGTCGCCTGCGCCACGCCGCAGTCGTCGCGCCCGCTGGTCACGACACCATTCGCGCCGACCAGATCGACCGAGACCTTCCACACGCCGAAGTCGGCGCATGAATCCATCGCGAAGCCGCGGTCGGGATACGCATCGAGCGTCCACTTGATGGTCGTGCGGCCTTTCAGCTCGCAGTCATTCGTTGGACATGGATCGTCGACCCCACCCCCACACGCGCCGAAACCCTGCGCGGCCCCGATAAGACAAGCCACCTTTAGTAGTTTGCTCACGCACTGACCTCCCCGCGTACGTGTAGACCCAAGTGACGGCGAACGGCGAAGTACTGCTCGCTGACCGCGTATGCGAGCAGCTCGCGCAGGCGCTCCTTGACGGACATGCTCGATAGGGTCGCGCCCTCGGTGGCGATGCCCTTTGCGGCGACTTCGAAGTCGTTCGCGAGGACGAAGCCAACGCGGTTCGCGGTGAGATCGGTCGCCGCGCGCCAGCCTGCGATCAGGCCGTTGCCGAGTCGACCGGTGAGCTTCGACGACAGCTCGCCCACCTGCTCGAGGAGCGGGCCCGGGACCTGCCGCATCAGCTGACCGGCGAGCTTCTTCGCGTCCTCGTTATCGGGGTTGTACGGCTGACCGTCGTGGCCCGTGAGCCGCGCGCCGCTGGCGAGCACCGCCGCGGCGAACGCCGCTTCGAGCTTCGGCAGCGTGCCGACCGCGAGCGTGACGAAGCGCTCGGCCCGCAGATACGCCATGCGCTTGCCGACCTCGAACGCGAGCTCGCGCTCGTCACCCTTGCCGATCACCGGTGCACCGACGAGCAGTGACGGCACGAGCTTCTGGCGATCTGCGCCGAGGCCAACCGTGTTGGCAACGCGGAGGCCGTCGCCCTGCTCTTGCAGCCACACCATCGGCGCCGGCTCGATTGCGAGCACGCCAGCGACGTACTTGATCACGCGGCTGACCGGGCGCGGGTCGCGATCGAGATCCGCGCGCGACTCGGGCGAAAGCCCGAACGCCGTGATCGGCTGCGCACTACCCGCGGCGAGTGCACCGAGCGTCGACGCGAAGATCGCACCGACCGCCTTGTCCTCGCGCGGATGGATGAGCGCCTTCTGCCAGAGCTCCTCGGTGAGGCGGCGCGGCGCCGGCGTGAAGCTCCGCGGACGGAACTTCTCGTACAGCATCCGCTCCTCCGTCGACGCAGCGCCGAGGAATACGAGCGCTTGCGCAACGCAGAACGCCTTGTCCAGCTCGTGCTCCGCGCGATAGAGGTTCGCGAGCGCCTTGTAGAGCTCGACGCGATCGGGCGCGTGGGCGAGCAGGTACTGCAGCTCGTTGATCGCTTCGGCGCGACGCGCTTCGCCTGCCTCGAGGTAGAGGTCGGCGAGCTGCTCGTGGCGCGAGACGTCATCCGGCGCGAGCTCGCATGCCACCTGATACGCCTCGGTGGCCGCCTCGGTGTCGCCGAGGTGATCGGCGCAAATGTCACCGAGCCGCGTCCACAGCTCGACGAGCTTCTCGGTCGGCGCATCCTCGTGGACACGCTTGAGCTGGCGGCGGTACGCGCGAGCGAGGTTCTTCCAGTCCTTGCGCGAAGTCAGCACGGCGTCGATGCCTTCGAACGCCTTCGACGTCATCGGGTTGTCGTCGAGCGCCGCGTTGAACTTGTCGACCGCGAGCTCCTGATCGTGCAGCTCGTCGCGCGCGATCACAGCCGCCGTGTAATGGAAGCGCGCACGGCGCTCCGCCGAATCCTCGAGCCCCGAGAGCTGATCGAGCGTCTCGATCGAGCGGCGCCACTGACGCTGCTCGGTGAATGCTTCGAGCAGCTTGTGGAGCAGCACGCGCGAGGCCGGCGCGATCTTGAGGCCTTCGAGATACGCACCCGTCGCGTTCGCCACGTCCTTGATGCGCTCGCGCCAGGTGTCACCGATCTCCTCGAACAGCTTCGCGCGGTTGTAGTCGGTGCCGTCGCGCTTCGAGAGCGCGTCGATCTGCGCGCGCTTCGCGTCGGCGACCATGCGCCACTCGCCGCGTGCACCACCGAGCTCGACCATCGCTTCGAGCGTCGGCTCGTGCAGCGGCTCCTTCTCGAGAGCACGGCGGAAGCTCGCTTCTGCCTTCTTGTCCTCACCGAGCGCGCGCGACGCGGCGCCGAGGCGGTACCAGATCTCGGCGACGTGACCGTCGGCCATGCCGGTGCGGTGACGCGCGAGCAGCTCGCGGTAGCGCTTCTCGACTTCCTGCCACATCGCAGCGGCCTGCTCGCTACCCTCGTGCACCTTGGCTTCCGCCATCAGCACGTTCGCGAGGCCGATCGCAGCGTCGAGGCTCTCCGGATCCGACTCGACGGCGAGCCGGAAGTGGCGTGCTGCCTTCTCGTAGCGGTGCAGCGCTTCGTACGCGTTACCGAGCTGCGACTCGCGGCGGCTGCGCTCGAGGCGATCGAGACCCTCGGCTTGCCGCGCGAGCATCTCGAGCACCGGGAGAGCATCGTCCCACCGCTTGTTCGCGACGAGTCGATCGGCGACGCGCTGACCGGCGTCTACATGATCGGGATCGAGCTTGAGCACGCGCTCGAACAGCTCGAGCGCCCGGCTCGGATCCTCGAGTCGCTGATCCGTGATCAACGCGGCATCCCAGAGCAGGTTGATGCGCTCGCTGCGGCTGCCGCTCGCGGCCTCCGCGCGCAGCAGCATCTCGACCGACTGGGTCCAGTTGCCGCGCTTCTCGTGCAGGTGACCGAGCACCTTGAGCGCTTCGAGGTTCTCGTTGTCGAGCGACAACGCCTTCTCGAGGTGGCGCTGTGCGATCTCGGGGTCCATCAGGTTCTCGAACGAGATGCGGCCCGCTTCAGCGTAGAGCTGTGCGCCCTTGTCGCCTTCGAGCGCCGCATGCTTGACGAGCACGTCGACCGCGCGGTCAAACGCCTCGGTGCGCACGTAGAGGCGCGGCAGCACCGCGAGCGCCGTCTTGTTCTTGTCGTCGATCGCCGTGACGTTCATCAGGCAATCGATCGCCTTGTGCGGATCATCGAGCTCGCGCTCGTGGATCTGAGCGGCCTCGAGATAGAGCTCGACGCGCGCGGCCGGCGTCTTGATGGCGGCGATGTGGCGGTTGTAGACCGCAACGAGCTCGTACCAGTTCGCCTCGCCCTTGAGCTCGCGCTCGAGCCCGCGGTACGCGTCGTCGGCGTTCGGATCGGCTGCGAGCAGCTTCTCGTACGCATCGCGCGCGCGCGTCGGATCGCGCTCTTCGAGCTCGGCGGCGAGCTTGCGCAGCGTCTGCAGCTTCTCGCCTTCGGGGGCGACAGCGCCGAGACGCTCCATCGTGCGGAGGTAGTCCTCGGTGCGACCGGTCTTGTCGTACAGATCGACGAGCGCCTTGAGCGCTTCCGCGTCGCTGCCGTTGGCGGCGACGGCTGCCTCGTAGCGCTGGATCGCGCCTTCGAGGTCGCCGAGCTTCTCGGC
>DASUFX010000504.1:0-13482 GCA_036274355.1 Kofleriaceae bacterium
CGATGCTGCGTGGACCGCGACGAATCCGAGTGGCGTTGCCGTGCTGCGAAAACGACGCGCCGGCTGGCAGTGCCTCGCGCTCGCGCCGAGCTACGCGAGCTTCGTCGCGCTTGCCGACGGCACACCGGTCGATTGGGGCGCACGGCCTGCCGCTGCGATCGCGCCTCCCGATGCTTTGCTCGCGGCAACGGAACGACTCGCTGGTGCGCGACCGGACGTGATCGCGATCGACATGCCGCTCGCGACCACGCGCATCGTCGCGCGTCGCGCCGCCGACAACGCGATCGCGAGCGCGTACGCGACCCGCGGGCTCGGTGCGCACAGCCCGAACGAGAGCAGGCCCGGCCCGATCGCGCACGCGATGCGACAAGGTTTTTCCGCGCACGGCTATGCACTCGCGACATCGGCAACACCTGCGGGCACGCGCACGGTGATGATCGAAGTGTTTCCCCACGCGGCTGCGATCGCGCTCCTCGGCGCGAGCTATCGCGTGCCGTACAAGCTGGCGCGCGTCACTCAGTACTGGCCCGATCGATCACCACCGCAGCGGCGCCGCACGCTGCTCGCGCAGTGGACGAAGCTCCGCCGCGCGCTCGCCGGGCACGTCCTCGACGTCGAGCTACGCGTACCGGCGACCGGGACACTCAGTGCGCTCAAGCGCTACGAAGACGCGCTCGACGCGGTGCTCTGCGCGTGGAGCGGCGCCGAGTATCTCGCTCGACGCACGCGCGCGTACGGTGACGCGACCGCCGCCGTGTGGGCGCACTAGCGCTTTGCACTCTTCGGGTTCGGATTATCGGCCGGGTTGATGTAGTGGATGTCGAACGGGCCCGGTCCGCTGACTTGCACGATCGTCTCGCCCTTCGTCTGGGCGCCGTGGTGCATCTTCGCCGGCAGGAAGTGATACGAGCCGGCCGTGAGCTTGTGCGGCTCGCCTGTCATCGTGTCGCCCATGTACATCTGCAACGTGCCCGAGATGATCGTCAGGTGCTCGTCGTTGCTGTGCCAGTGCGCCGGGATCTTGTAGCCATCGGGTGCCTTGATGCGCATCGTGAACATCCCCGGCTTGGACGGATCGCCGTAAAGCACGGCGAGCTTCGCGCCCTTCGGCACATCCGGTGGCGGCTCGCCCCACTTGAGGGCGTCGGGCGTGATGAACACTGCCCCGCCCTTCTCCATCTTCTCCTGCGCCTGCGGCTCGTTCTTCGCCGGCTTCTTCTTCGGATCGTCGGCACGCGCTGTCGGCGCGATCAACAACGCAACGACCGCCGCCCTCGTCATCCACGTTCTCATGGCTGTCCTCCTGCTGCGGACTTTGGCTTGATGCGTCGCAAGACGCACTGCGTAGGCCTACGTAACCGGGGGGCTGTAACCGCTCGTGCGATGATGCGTAAGCACGGGGAAGCCGATGACGAAGAGCCTCGAGAACGAAGTTACGCCCCCGGAGGTCTACTTCAACCGCCGGGCGATCCTGCGTGCGGGTGCGATCGCCGCCGGCGCGCTCGGCACCGGGATCCTGTATCGCAAGCTGAACGGCGTCGACCTCGTGCAGACCCAGACCGCCGAGGTCAGCGGCGTCGTGAAGCCGACCGATCCGGCGTACGCCGTTGCCGAAGCGAAGACGCCGTACGAGTCGATCACCAACTACAACAACTTCTACGAGTTCACGACGAACAAGGACGGCGTCGCGAAGGCAGCTGCTGGCTTCAAGACGAACGGCTGGGCCGTCGAGGTCGGCGGGCTGGTGCACAAGCCGAAGGTCTTCGACATGGACGCGATCCGTCGGCTCAGCGCACCCGAGGAGCGCATCTATCGCATGCGCTGCGTCGAGGCCTGGTCGATGGTCGTGCCGTGGGTTGGCTATTCGCTGTCCAAGCTGCTCGCGGTGGTCGAGCCAATGGCGAGCGCGAAATACGTCGCGATGCAGACGCTGCTCGACGTCTCGCGCATGCCGGGACAAGCGAACGACGTGCTCGACTGGCCTTACGTCGAGGGCTACCGCATCGACGAGGCGATGCATCCGCTCGCGTTGCTCACGACCGGACTCTACGGCCGCGAGTTGCCGCCCCAAGACGGCGCGCCGGTACGGATGATCATGCCGTGGAAGTACGGCTTCAAAGGGATCAAGTCGATCGTCAAGATCACGCTCGTCGACAAGCAGCCCCCGACGTCGTGGAACAAGTACGCGGCGAACGAGTACGGCTTCTACGCAAACGTCAACCCGAACCATCCGCACCCGCGCTGGAGTCAGGCGACCGAGCAGCGGATCGGTGAGTCGGGTCGGCGCAAGACGCTCATGTTCAACGGCTACGCGGATCAGGTCGCGAGCCTCTATAGCGGGATGGATCTCGATGTCTACTTCTAGATCCCCGTTCGTCGACGGCCGCTTCCTCAAGCAGTTCGTGATCGCGTGCTGCCTCGTGCCCGGCGCGCTCCTCTTGTGGGACGCCTACCAGGGCCAGCTCGGCGTCAACGAGGTCAACTTCGCGATTCGCACGACCGGCCTCGTCGGTCTCGTGTTCCTCACGCTCTCGCTCGCGATCACGCCGCTGCGCCGGCTCACGAAGTGGAACGTGCTGATCTCGGCGCGCCGCAACTTCGGCGTGTTCGGCTTCTTCTACATCCTCACGCACTTCGTGATTTTCTGGCTGTTCGATCGCGCGGGCAGCATCGGTAGCACGCTGCACGAGATCGTGGCGCGGCCGTACTTGTGGTTCGGCTTCGGCGCGCTCCTGCTCATGACGCCGCTCGCGATCACGTCGTTCGACGGCATGGTGACGCGGCTCGGCGCCAAGCGATGGAAGCGACTCCACCGCCTTGCCTACGCCGCCGGCATCTTCGGCGTCGTGCACTACTACATGCTCGTCAAAGCAGATACGACGCAGCCACTCGCGTTCGCGGTCGTGCTCGGCGGCTTGCTCGCCTCGCGGTTCATTCCAACGAAGAAGCCGTTACCGAAGAAGCGTATGTTCTGGTCCGGCGAGCTCGAGCTCGCACGCATTGTCGACGAGACGCACGACGTCAAGACGTTCAGGTTCGTGAACCCTGCGGGCGGTCCGTTGCCGTTCGAGCACGTCGCCGGCCAGTACCTGAACCTCAAGCTCACGATCGACGGCAAGCGAGTCAACCGCTCGTACACGATCGCGTCGCCACCGACGCGGCGTGACTACTGCGAGATCTCGGTGAAGAAGGTGCCGAACGGTTACGGCTCGAAGCACCTGCACGAGACGTGGCGGGAAGGTGAGCTCATCAAGATCGCGGCGCCAGCGGGCAAGTTCTACTTCGCAGGCCACGAGGCAAAGCGCATCGTGATGATCGCGGGCGGCATCGGCATCACGCCCATGATGGCGGTCGCACGCAGCCTCACCGATCGCGGCTGGACCGGCGACATCTACTTGGTGTTCTCGATCCGGCTCGTGAAAGACATCGTGTTTCGCGACGAGCTCGCGCAACTGGTCGCTGCACACAAGAACCTTCACGTTTGCTACACGGTGTCCGGCGATCCCGACACCGCGTGGGACGGGCCGCGTGGAAACATCACGCGCGAGCTGCTCGAGACGGTCGTGCCGGACCTGACGCGCGGTCCGATCATGCTGTGCGGTCCCGACGCGATGATGACGGCGATGCGCAAGCTGCTCGTCGGTATGGGCATCCCCGATGCCGAGATCCATCAAGAGGCGTTCGTATCGCCACCGACGCCGAACGCCGGCGATCCAGAACCGATCGACGACGTTCCCGACGGGATCCGCAACCTGACGTTCGAGCGCGCCGGCAAGCGCGTGCAGCTGACGAACGGGCTCACCGTACTCGAAGCCGCCGAGGAATGCGGCGTCGACATCCCGTTCGAGTGTCGGTCCGGCATCTGCGGACAGTGCAAGACGCGTCTCATCTCGGGACACGTCGCGATGGAAGTGCAGGACGCGCTGACGCCGAACGATAAGATGAAGGGCCTCATCCTCGCGTGCCAGGCCGTGTGCACGAAGGACGCGGTCATCGACGCTTAGCTATTTCATCGGCGGGCAGTCGATCTTCTCGGTCGCACAGCTCGTGTCTTCGCAGCCATCTGGAACGAGCACGCAGGTCGCGTCGGGCAGCTCGGCGAAGTGCATCGGCTTCTCCTCGGTGACCCCGGGCGGACACGGGAACGTGCGCGGCGCAGGAGGATTGCAGTCGACGCCGGGCGGGCAATCGTGGTCCTCCTCCTCAGCGTGGCACTTGTCGCCGCGCTTCTCGATCACCCAGACGTACGCCAGCTTCGTCACGAGCTTCTGCCCCATCGGCAACGGGCACGGCGTCACGATCTTCGCGCATGACGGGTCGTCGCAATTGGGTGGCACGAGCACGCACTTGCCGGCCGCGACCTGCGCGACGGTCGAGTACATGCCACCGGTCTGTCCCGGCGGGCACTCGATCTCCTGACCCGGCGGTGGCGGATTCGCACCGGGCATGTGCGCCTCGCACCGCATGTTCTGCATCGTCACCTGCCACGACACCTGGAACGCATTACGTGGCTCCGGTTTGGGTTTCTCTTTCCCACTCGAGCATGCGGCGACGGTCAGGATCACGGGAGCCGCAAACTTCGTACGGCGGCGGAACGCGCTCATGCCTCATCCTAATGCGCTCTGCCCTGACTTCGCCGTACTATCGGCGGGCGTTGGGCCAGCTTGTTCACATCGGCGAGGTTGTCGAAGGCCGATACAAGATCGTGCGTCCGATCGCCGACGGTGGCATGGGCACCGTCTTCCTCGCCGAGCACTGGCTGATCAAGCGCAAGGTCGCGCTCAAGATCCTGCATGCCGAGCTCGCACAGGACGCCGTCATGATCCGGCGTTTCCTCAACGAAGCAATGGCCGCCGGCACGCTCGGTCATCCCCACATCGTCGAGTCGACGGACATGGGGTTCACGAAGAACGACGTGCCGTACATCGTGTTCGAGTACCTGAACGGCACGTCACTCGCCGACGAGATCACGAAGATCAAGAAGCTGACCGTACCGCGCGCACTCTCGATCGCGTTGCAGACGGCGTCCGCGCTCGAAGCGGCCCACGGCGCGGGCATCATTCATCGCGATCTCAAGTCCGACAACATCTTCCTCGCGAAGAAGGGCGACATCATCGACCACGTCAAGGTGCTCGACTTCGGCATCTCGCGGTTCCTCAGCGCATCGGACAAGACCGCGCGCGGCGGCAACCTACTCGGCACGCCGGAGTTCATGGCGCCCGAGCAAGTCACCGATCCGGACCACATCGATCATCGCATCGATATCTACGCGCTCGGCGTGCTCCTTCACGAGATGATCGCAGGCGCAGTGCCGTTCGTGCTCGAGAAGCAGAACGACATCGAATCCGCGCACGCGCTCCTCGCGCGCATTGTCAACGAGCCGCCGCCATCACTCGCCGTTGCCGATGCGCCGCCGGGTCTCGAAGAGCTCGCGACGAAGCTGCTCGCGAAGGACCCACGCGATCGCTACCAGACGATGGCGGAGGTACAGCGCGCGATCGAACAGCTGACGGGAACACCGGCGCCGGCGCGCGCGCGCACCGTGTCGCGCGAGATTGCCGACATCTCGGACAAGACCGTCAGCGGCCGCTCGCGACTGACACCGACGTCACTGGAGCGCGAGGTCAAGCAACTCGGCAAGCGCTGGTCGCTTGTCGGCGTAGAGCTCGTGCTCGATCTGCACAGCCGTCAGCTGACGAAGCTCGCTGCAGTCGTCGGTGATGTCGCCCAGATCGCCGACGAGATGGAGCTGCAGCCGCGCATCGCGATCGAGTATCCGCACCTACGCATCGTATTGCCGAATGCGGCCAGCGTCGCCGAGCTCGTGTTCGCTGCGCGCGTCGAACAGTGGCTGCGCGAAAACGGCTGGTGAGCGTCGGCGCGCAGTGCGCCCCCGCGCAGCCGTAGATACGAGCTGCTACGTACGTCGGCACGCGGCTCGCACGTAATCTCACGTAGCCATGAAGATGCGGCATTGCTTGCTTGGCCTGGTCGTCGCCACGCCCGCGTTCGCGCGGCCCGGCGATGGCGTCACAGAAGAAGACCTGATTCCGAAGAGCGAGATCCGCGACAGCGTGGAGCACGGCGAGCTGATGCCGTGGTCGGTCGCTGCGCGTCACGTCCGCCTCGGCATGCTCGTCAACACCTACGGCGGCTGGGACGCCGCGAAGGACGCACCGGTGATGACCGGCACGCTGGAGGCAAGCTTGTTCGAGCGGCTGACGCTGCGCGCATCGGCCACGAATCCGGGCATGACGGACGTGCTGCGGCCGAGCTTCGGCGCACTCTTCGAGCTCACTCACGAGGAGGACTCGGGCATCGACCTCGCAGTCGGCGGTGACTACGAGCTCGAAGGCTGGAATCACAATCCAGCGCTGGTCACGCGTGTCGCAGCAGCGCGAACCGCCGGTCTCACACGCCTCCAGGCGAACGCAGCGTTCGGCCTGGCGACAAACAGCAGCAGCGAGCGCTACGGTGATCTGCGCCTCTCGGGCCTGCATCCGATCGCCGAGGGCCTCTACGCCGGCCTCGACTCGCGCGCGCGACTCGATCTCGAGCGTAGTGGCGAGGAGCCGACCGGAGAGCTCGACTGGGATATGCAGGCCGGTCCAGTGGCGACGCTCGCACTCGGTCGCTGGGCGGTGAGTGCGACCGGCGGTGTCTCGGCGTGGAAGCTGCGCTCGCGCGACGAGGCGAAGGTCGGCGCGATCGGTGCGGTTGGCGTCGGCGCCGTGTTCTAGGCGATGCCGCAGGCACTGCTGCGAAGCTGGACGTGGAACGTGCTGCCCTGACCGACAACGCTCTCGACCGACACGCTGCCACCATGCGCTTCGACGAGCCCTTTCGTGATGTAGAGTCCCAGCCCGAGGCCCTGTCTACGCTGCCGCGCGCGCGCCGCCTGGTAGAACCGGTCGAAGAGCTTAGGCACGTCGTCAGGATCGATCCCCTGCCCTTCATCCGCGACGGCGATATCGACCAGGCCATCTTGCTCGCGCAGTGAGACATGAATCGTCGTGTCTGGGCGTGCGTACTTCGCCGCGTTCTCGAGCAGGTTCGTGAGCACCTGCTGGATGCGCAAACGATCGACCGACGCGCACACGCGATGCGACGGCAGCTCGGTCGCGACTGGGTGACCGCGCAAGCTCGGTCGCAAGTCGTCGACGAGCCTGGCGATGAGCTCGCAGAGATCGACAATCTGACGCTCGAGCGGCAGTGTGCCGAGCTCGACGTGCGAGGCATCCAGCAACTCGTCCACCATGAGCCCGAGGCGCTCGGCGCTATGCTCGACGCGAGTGAGCGTCTTCGCGGGGACACGAACGTGCGCTTCGCCGGGAACCCAATCTTGCGCTGCGGACTCGATCGACAACTTGATCGCCGCGATCGGGCTCCGCAGATCATGGGCGATCACCGCGACGATCTCCTTGCGCAGGTTTGCGATCGCGTGCTCGACGGTCACATCGCGGACAACGCCGACGATTCCGAGCAGCTGCTGGTTCGCAGCTCGAACGGGCGCTAGCCGGATCGACACCCAGATTGGCTTGGGACCCTTGCGTGATTCCATCTCCACCTCGATCGGTGCAGTCGCCGCCTGATGCAGCAGATCGGCCAACGCGTGCCGCGTGACCTTGCTTCCGTCGGCCCAGCGAAAGTCTACGAGCTCTGCGAGATCCTGGAAGCGCACCGGCGGCGACGTGACCTTGCCGATGATCGTTCTGAGCCGATCGTTGACGATTTCGAACGCGCCGTCGACGTTACCGAAGGCGACGCCGATCGGGCTGCGCTGCACGATCGCCCCGAGCACCGCGCGATCGCGTTCGAGTCGTGCGAGCGCATCCTCGCTGCTTGGCCGACGCACCGGCGCGTACCGATCGTGCACTGGCTTCAGCGTTACTCGGCGAATCACCGTGCTCGCCAAGAGCGCGAGCGAACCGAAACTCAGAACGATCAGGCTACGCGGGCTCACGAGAGGGCAAGAAGCAACTCACATGCCCCCGGCCACCGCGGCATCACCGATGCAATCGCTGCAGTACGAGGTTCTCATGGCTGCCGTACTTGTCGTCGATGACGACCAAGATCTAGCCGACGTCGTCGGGGAGGTCCTGCGTGCACAGGGACATGAGGTTCAATGCGCCGCTGATGGCTCCGAGGGACTAAAGCTCGTCGAGCAGAAGCTTCCCGATCTGCTCGTGCTTGACGTCGAAATGCCGGTCCTCTCGGGGCCTGATATGGCCAATCGGTTGCTGATCGACGATATGGGACGCGAAAACATACCGATCGTGTTGCTCAGTGGCGTCGCGGACCTGTCGCGCGCGACTGCCATGGTGGGCACGCCGTACGCACTACGAAAACCGACCACGTTATCGAGCCTGCTCGCAATGGTGCGCCGAGCCCTGGCCGAACGGACTGCGCCATCACCGCAGCTTCCCGCGAACCTGCCCGACTAACGGCGGCGCCGACGCAACACGAGTAGCGCGACGACCACGAGGAGGCCTGCATTGCTCGGGGTACCTGTCGAGCAGCCGGCACAGCCGTGCTTGCGCACGCGGCCGATGCTCGTGCTCTCGCCCTCGCCGTCGTAGTCACCAGGCGGGCCTGGCTCGGGGGCGTCGGCGACGTCTCGTTTCGCTTTCATCGGGGCGTCATCGTCTTCGTCATCGCTCTGGCCACCACGGCCGCCGAAGCTCGACGACTTCTTGCCTTCGAGCGCGGCCACCTCTGGATTGTCGGCGAGGATCTTCTGCTTGCGCTCGCGTGCGGCCTCGACCGTTCCTTTCATGTTGCCGAGCTCGCTCTCCGGAATCGCGAGGAACGACGTGTACGGTGTGACGAAGTTGTACGCGAGCGCGAGATCGATCACCTCGTTCGTCATCTCGGCGTCCTGCTTGCCGAGCGAGATTTCTTCGAGCAGATGCTGCACGCGCGCCTGTGCCCACAACCGACCGACCCACGGCCGCTTGACCGCCTTGCCGAGATCGACCGAGCGCGTGAACGAGACCTGCTTGCCGCCGAGCCGGCCCTTGATCGTGAACTTCGCGGTACCGGAGCCACGCAGGCGGCCGGTCACGAGCATGTCGTCCTCGGCGAACAGGTCGCCGATCGAACGCGGGTAGAGGCGAACCGCTTGCGCACCATCGACCTCGACGGAGACGTCGACGAGCAGCGGCTTCGCGATGCTCGCGGCCAGCTTGCCGACTTCGTTCTCGATCGCCGACGCGCGGTCGACATAGACGAAGCGGCCGCGCTTGACGTTCGCGAGGCGTTCGAGCAACGGACGATTGACGTCCTTGCCGAGGCCGAGCGTGAACAGCCGCACGTCCCCCGTGTCGGCGCCTGCCGCGTCGAGTGCGAGCTTCGTGTCGGACTGGCCGTCGGTCATGAACACGATCACGCGCGGTCGGCTCTGGCCGCGCTCCTGCGAAGCGATTGCCGTGCGCAGCGCGAGTGCGATATCGGTGCCGCCGCCTTCTTTGAGGTGATCGGCGAACTTCATCGCGCGGGCGCGGGTTTCGTCGTCGAGCAGCTGCGGCGTCTTGAACAGCGGATCGACCTCATCGGAGAACGAGATCACGTTGACGCGATCGTGCGAATCGAGTCGGCGGATCATGTCAGACGCAGCCGAGCGCGCGTGCTCCATCGCTTCACCGGCCATACTGCCCGAGCGATCGACGACGATCGTGACGTCCTTCGGCGCGACGTTGTTGCCAGCGTCCGGTGCGGCGAGCGACATCGCAAACCAACCGTCGCCCTTGCCGGTGCCCGGCATCACGTACACGTTCGGCTGCCAGTCCGGCTCGTCGACGTCGTACTGCAGGATGAGCTCGCCAGTCGTGCGCGCACCGTCGGAGCGCAGCCGCACGCCGTTGCTGGTCTTCTCGCTATGGAAGCGATGCGTCGGCGACTTCACGTTCTTCACCGCACCGACGATCTCGATGACGATGTCCGCATCGGCGCGCGAAACCGGCGCGTGATAGGTGACCGTCTTCGTGCGGCGGTCGAGCCACTTCGTCCACCGCATCTCGACGCGCTTCTTCTCTTTCGCTTCGATCGGGAACACCTTGAATGTGAACGCTCCCTCGCCATCCTGCTCGAGCAAGCCCGGATCGCGACGGCGCGTCGTCACGGAGTCGTAGACCTGGCGCGCGGTCTGTTTCTCGAATACCTCGCCGACGATCTTCTGCTCGCCGTTCCAATAGGCAAAGCCCTCGACGTGGGCATCCATGCCGGCGCGTAAGCGATAGCGCCCTTCGGTCTGTGCACCGGCGTTGTTCAGGAACACCTGTAACAACGTCGTGGTCGCGTGTTGGCCGTCGATCGTGACGGTCAACCGTTCCTCGACGACCGGCATCGGATCGTTGCGACCCGTGGCCAGCATCTGTGCTTCGACAGGCTCCTGGATCAGCTGCGCATGCGCAGCCCCATTCGACAGCCCGATGATGACCGCTCCCAATGCAGCTAGACGGACGTGCATGGGCCTGCCAACGCATGCACCCAAGGACCGGTCTAATTTTGGTGTCGCGCCGGCTAACGGCGGGTGATCACGACGGACGCGCCATCGATTTTTGCCACCAGGTTCAGCGTCTGCGGGTCCGCAGCGCCGAAGATATCGAGCAGCGAGCGCGGAATGTGGAGCAGCGTCGGGTGCTCGTAGTTGAGCGGCTGGCCATCGTTGGTCACGGCGAAGAACACATCGGGCGCGGACTGGCTCGGATCAGGCGGCGCCGCCGCGGGCGCATTGCCGGCCGCAAGAATCTGCAGGCTCGGCACCGCCGGATACGACTTCACGAGCACGCGGTCACCTTTGATGCCCGCGTTTTCGATGATTGCTTTCGGCACGCGACCACGTCCGTCCTTGCCAACACGCACGTGCGCCTCCGTCGACGATGACGTCGTGTCGGGCTCGGGCGCTTGCTGCCGCATCTGCGGCGGAACCGCGAGCTGCTGGCGCATCGTGGCGTCGTACATATCTTCCGTCTGCTCCGGCAAATGATAGAGCAGCGCCGTCGTCGGACCTTTGCCCGCCGCGACGACCTTGATCGACGTCTGGATGTACGCGCCCATGCCGCGTCGCTCGAAGATGTCGCGCACGAGCGGTGAGATTTCGCGATGGCGCGCCTCGGGAATCGTCTGCTTCACAGCATTCGATACGTCGAGCGCTGTGAACAGCATCGCGGCACTCGTGAACTCGTCCACCACACGTGCCGTCACGGCATACAGGTACAGCGCGTCTTGACTCATCGTCATCCCCCAGGAGATCGTCGTCGACGATTCTACGCAAGGATGGAGGGGACCTTGAAGAAGCCGGCCGCTCGAATTGCTGAGCTCGCGAAGTTACTCCGGAAGTACAAGGACGCGTACTACAACGGCACCCCGCTCGTCAGCGACGCTGCCTACGACGCCCTCGAGGACGAGCTTCGCGCGCTCGACCCGGCACATCCGGTCATCGCGAGCGTCGGCGCGCCGGCGACGAAGCAGACCGCCTGGGAGAAAGCGCGCCACGCGATTCCGATGGGGTCGCTGAACAAAGCGGTCAACGAGGAAGAGTTTCGCCAGTGGGCCGACCGCTGCAACGAGCTCGGCAAGAAGCAGAAGCTCAAGTCGATCACCGACGATCTGTTCGTGACCGAGAAGCTCGATGGCCTGTCGCTCGCCGTCACCTATGACAAGGGCAAGCTCGTCGACGCGATCACGCGCGGCGATGGCCAGGTCGGCGAACGCATCCTGTCGAACGCCCGCCGCATGAAGGGGGTGCCGGCCAAGCTCAAGGGCACGCAATCGGTCACCGTCCGCGGCGAGATCATCCTCAAGCTCTCGGACATGAAGAAGGCGTTCCCCGATGCAGCGAACCCGCGGAACCAGGCGTCGGGCACCAGCAAGCGCCTCGACGGCCAAGGCTGCGAGCACCTGACGGTCATGTTCTACGACCTCGACGGCATCGATGCCGACGACGAGGAAAAGAAGTTCGAGATCCTGCAGGACCTCGGCCTCCTGGTACCGAACTTCAAAGCGTGCGACCTCGACGCTGCGCTCGGCGTCCACAAGGACTACAGCAAGACGAAGCGCGCGAAGCTCGACTACGAGATCGACGGCCTCGTGATCCGCGCGAACGACGTGCACGTGCAACACATGCTCGGCGAGCTCAACAACCGGCCACGGGCCGCGATCGCGTTCAAGTTCGCGTCACAGGCGAAGGTGACGACGCTCGTCGACATCGTGTGGGAAACCGGCTCGTCCGGCCGCGTGTCGCCGGTCGCAGTCGTGAAGCCGGTGGTGCTGGCTGGCGCCACCGTGCAGCGCGCGTCGCTGCACAACGCGGGAATGATCGCCGAGCTCGACATCGGCATCGGCGACGAGATCCTGGTGTCGCGCCGCAACGACGTCATTCCGTACGTCGAGGAAGTCGTCACGAAGAAAGGCAAGACCGCGAAGCCGCCGACCAAGTGCCCGACGTGCGGTGTCGGCCTCGAGAAGGTCGGCGAGTACCTCGCGTGCCGCAACAAGAAGTGCCAGGCGCTGATCGAAGGTCGCATCGAGAACTGGATCGACGCGCTCGGCGTGCTCGAGTGGGGCGACAAGCTGATCAACCAGCTCGTCGAGGCAAAGCTCGTCAGCGAGCCCGCCGACCTCTACAAGCTCGAGCCCGAAGAGATCGCGAAGCTCGAGCGCCGCGGCATGGTGATCGCGAAAAAAGTCCTCGATAACCTGCGCGCGCAGCTGCCGCTGACGCTACCGAAGTTCCTCGCCGCGCTCGGCATCGAAAACTTCGGCCTCCAGACCGCGAAAGCGATCGTCGCCGCCGGCTTCGACACGCTCGACAAGGTGCAGAAAGCGACCGCCGCCGACCTCGCGGCGATTCCGGGCGTCGGCCCGAGCAAGGGCAAAGCGGCGTTCGATGGCATCAAGGACCGCAAGGCCGAAATCGCGCGCCTCGTCGCCGTCGGCGTCGATCCGATCACGAAGACGAAGGCCGGCCCGCTGCTCGGCAAAACATTCTGCTTCACCGGTTCGCTGTCGAAGCCGCGCAAGGAATTCGAGCAGCTCGTCGAGGACAACGGCGGCACGCTGCTGTCGGGCGTCACGAAGGAGCTCAACTACCTCGTGATGGCCGATCCGAATTCGGGGTCGAGCAAATCGCAGAAGGCGCGGCAGTACGGGACGCTGTGCATCGACGAGGCCGGCTTCTTCGCGTTGATCAGCACGAGCGGCAAGGCTCCGAAGCCCGCCGGCAAAGCGAAGCGCGGCAGCGCCGGCGCGACCGCCGTGTGAATCCGCCGGGTTGATCCATCGCCGATGGCCGGGTTGCGCGTCAGCAACCGAGCCATTGGGTGGCCGAAAGCGGCCTTCAGATGGAACGACTATGTAGTGGCGGTCGCGTCAAGCGCAGACCTGTCCCGTCCGGGGCTTGAGGTCCCGGCACATCGTTCGTGTTGATCGGCCCGGTGGTCGGCTGTCCAGGAAGGTGGATGTCGGGTTGTCGCAGTCGAC
>DASUFX010000505.1:0-5684 GCA_036274355.1 Kofleriaceae bacterium
CTCGTGGTCGTGCTCGGGGGCGCCGGCAAGCCTGCTGCCGCAGCCTGCCGCCTCGCTCCGTGTCCGCCGTGGGTCAACGCGATCGGCTACACGTTTGCGGGTGCAGCGATCGGCGGCTACACGTACGGCACCGGGTACCTCATCTATCACGACATGACGGATCCCGATCAGTCGCTGAACTACGGCGTCGCCGAATTCACGACGAATGGGCTCGGCACCGCACTGTTCGGCGGCGTCATGATCGATGCGCTCGCGCACGACCACGCCGGCACCGCAGCGACGGTCGCGCCGTTCGCGATCTTGCATTCGGCGCTGATGGTGCACGGAGGCTGGCGCATGTATCGCGAACGCGAGGATTTCCGCGCGCCGCAGAACGCGATGCTATGGCTCGGCGGCACCGCGTTCGTGACGAATGCATTGGTGTGGAGCTCGCAGCTCGGCGAGCGACACGGTCGCGGGTTTGGCGTCGCCGAGGCGGCCGTCAACGCCCCGCTCGCAGCCGGCATCGGCTATCTCGCATACGATCGGCTGAACAATTGGCGGCCGAGCGGCTTCCTCTACGGCGGCATGGCGGCGATCTCGGCGGGGTTTGCGATTCACGGCTTGCGCAAGGTGATCGCGCCGTCGCCGCCGCTGATCGACGTCCACGGCCTCGACCTCTCGCCGACAGTCGTCTCCGACGGGATCGAAATGGCACCCGGGCTCGGCACCGTCCGCACGTGGTAATCACGACGCATGGCCGAACGTCGACACCCGAACGTCATCAACACCGACGAAGTCGAGGTCACCGAACAGAAGAAGGGCACGTTCCACGCGCGTAATCGCCGACTCGGCCCGCACGCTGGTAACGCTCAGCTCGGTGCAACGCTGACCGAGCTGCCGCCCGGCACGATGTCCTATCCGTTCCACTATCACTGCGCGAACGAGGAAGCGATCTTCATCGTGAGCGGCACTGGTACCGCGCGGATCGGTGATGCGCGCGTCGCGGTGCGCGCGGGTGATTGGATCGCGCTGCCGGTCGGTCCCGAACACGCGCATCAGATGATCAATGATGGCGAGGAGCCGCTGCGCTACCTGTGCGTGTCGACGAAGCACATATGCGAAGTCGTGGGCTATCCTGATTCGAAGAAAGTCGCGGCGTGGGCTGGGCCGGTGCCGACGAAGCCGTGGATTCGCCAGATCGTGCGCGAAGGCGAGACGCTCGATTATTGGGATAGCGAACCGGGCGCACAGTAATCGCCGCTGGCCCGGCCGCTGCATTGCAGACGGGCATGCTCGGGCGTCACGACGCGATCGAAGCGGTTCACGTCCAGGTCGGCGAACACGAGCTCCGGGGCAACCTCGGTGTGCCCCAGGGCCCGGTTGGCCTCGTGATCTTTGCGGGCACGCTCGACCACTATGTAGCAGAGGCGCTCCGTGCACGCGGGCTCGCTACGTTAGTCGTCGGCCTCGAGCTCGACGATAGCGAGCACTACGATATCGACCTGCTCGCGATGCGTCTCATCGCGGTCACCGATTGGATCGTCGAGCACTCGAGCCTGTCGCATCTGCCGATCGGTTACTTCGGTGCGGGCACCGGCGCCGCGTCGGCGCTTGTCGCAGCATCGCAGCGCCCCGACGTCGTGCGTGCAATCGCGCTCTCCGATGGCCGCGCCGATCTCGCGGGCTCGGCGTTGCCACTCGTGCGTGCACCGACGTTGCTCGTCGGGCCGGGCAGTCACGAGAACGCGCTCGAGGTCGATCGCGCCGCGATCGAGCAGATGACGACAGTCACGCAGTTCGTGATCATTCCGGCCGCGAGCCCGCGCTTCGAGCAGCCCGGCGAGATCGACGAGGTCGTACAGCTGGCGGCGGAATGGTTCGTCGAGCACTTCTCACACGTGCTCGTCGAGCCCGCGAACAAGCGAGGTAGCTGGGGCCGCCAGTTCCGCGATCGGAGCGCCGCTGGCGAACGCCTCGCGCAGCTGCTCGCGAAGTATGCCCACGAGGACGTCGTCGTCTTCGGCTTGCCGCGTGGGGGCGTACCTGTCGCCGACGAGATCGCGAAGGCGCTCGACGCGCCGCTCGACGTCTGGCTCGTCCGCAAGATCGGCATGCCGATCCAGCCCGAGCTCGGCATGGGCGCCCTCGCCGAGGGGGCCGCACTCGTGCTCGATCCGAAGATCGTGCGGTGGTCGGGTGCGACGCCAGACGACCTCAAGGCGCTCGTTCACCGCAAGGTTACCGAGATCCGTCGTCGTGCTCAGCGCTATCGCGGAGAGGCACCCGCACCCGACATTCACGGACGGACGATCATCCTCGTCGACGATGGCATCGCCACCGGCGGAACGCTACGTGCCGCGATCCGTGGCGCACGCAAACGCGGCGCGGCACGCGTCATCGTTGCGGCACCGGTCGCCGCGGCGGAGGCGGCCGCAAGCCTGAAGCTCGAAGCCGACGAGCTGGTCTGTCTCGCAACCCCGAGGCGCCTCAACGCGGTTGGCGCCTGGTACCAGGACTTCCGTCAGCTGCCGGAACAGGACGTCATCGACATCCTCACCCTCGCCCGCGATCGCTTCGCCCACAGCAAGCTGCGCGCGGGCGCCTGATGCCAGCGCAACCGCTGCGCGCTCGCCGCCGGGAAACAGCCGGTTGCGCTGGCGCACGTGATGCAGTTACGCCGCGTCATGGTGGCCTTGTCGATCCAAGCAGTGGCACGCGATCGCTTGCTCGCACGGCGCGCGCAGCTGCTCCGACGTTTCCGATACGCGAGTGAGCTGGCGGACGAGTTGGCGGAGGATCACAACGTCGAGATCATCGACCGCGCCAACGACCAGTGGGACGCGCACGTACTGGGCAAGCTCGGCGACACCGAGACGAAGCAGTTATCGGCGGTGATCGCCGCGCTGCGCCGGATCGCCGCAGGCACGTACGGCACCTGCGTCCGCTGCCAGCACAAGATCCCGAAGGGCCGCCTCGACGCGCTGCCCGAAGCAGCGCTGTGCGCCGACTGCGCGCGCTACGTCCACGCGACCTAGCGCAGCTTCGCCGGTGGCATCTTGGCGCGCTCTTCCTTCGCCGCCGTGATCGCCTTCACGAGCGCACCTATGAAGAGGATCTTGATGATGAAGCCCTGCGGTAATGTCTTCGGATCGAGGATCGCGTTGTAAGCGATCACGCTCAGGTAGAGCAGCAACGCCATCACCGTCGCCGCGAGCGGATTCTTCTTCGCGTAGAAGAAGAGGCCCACGAACGACAGCGCGAGGCCGATGTTCAAGAAGAGGTTCATCGTGACCTCGTTGCGGGTGTGCGAAACCCACTGGTCCCAGGTCATGTTGACCTCGGCCATCACCGCTTGGTCGCGCTGTTCCGCGTCGAGCATCGAGAGATTCTGCTCGCTCTCGCGGATCACCTTCTCGGCGTCTTCGCTCTGGATCGCGTAGAAGACGAACCCGCTGACGAGGAAGATGGCTGCGATCGCGACGAGCCACTTGCGCGCGCGACCGATGCGCGCGTCCTGCTCCGAACCGTCGAGCGACACCACCACCGGCGGCGGCGCGTCCTGCTTGGGGCCTTCCATCCCCCGATGATACGCAACTACGCTTCGTCGAGGGCGCGGTCCTCGCGACCGGTGCGCTTCTTTTTCGATTCCATGCCGAGATCAGCGAGCTTCTTACGCAGCGTGTTGCGGTTGAGGCCCAGGATCTCGGCCGCTTTGAGTTGATTGCCGCCCGTGTGGGCGAGCACGAGATCGAACAGCGGCCGCTCGACGCGTGCGAGCACCTTCTCGTACAGGTCGTGCACCGGGTATCCATCGATGCGCGCGAGTAGGCCGGCGAGCTTCGACTTCACCATCTCCTCGAACGCGAGATCCTCGAGCGGCACGCGCGCGGCGACTTTCGGCAGCACCTCGTCGACGTCGCCGGCCTCGATGCGGCTGCGCGACACGTGGACGAGCAAGCGCCGCGCGATCGACTTGAGCTCGGCGACGTTGCCGGGCCACGGATACGCGGTGAGCCGTTCGTGCGCGCGACTCGACACGGTCGGCTTCGTGCGGCCGACCTCCGCGGAGTAGTGCTTGATCCAGCGCTCGAACAGCGTGGGCAGATCCTCGATGCGCTCGCGCAGCGGCGGCACTTCGATCCGGCGCGGCGCGAACAGATCGTAGAAGTCGCGCGACACGATCCGGGCGTCGACCGCGTGATCGACATCGATGTCTGCGGTCGCAACGACGTGAACGTCGGCAGCCTCCGGCTCCTTGCGATCGCGAATCGCTCGCTTCAGCGTGCGTTGCGACGGCGCCGACAGATCGCTGACGTCTTTGACGAGCAGCGTGCCGCCGTGTGCCGCACGCAACGCGCGGCGCGCGCGCTCGCAGGCGTCATCACCGGCGCCGCACGGGACGTCGCTGCCCTCGAACGTCGGCCGAACCGCGACGAAGCGGCCGGTACCGCGTGGTCCGCGCTGATGCAGCACGCGCGCGACGAGCTCGCGCCCCGTGCCGTGCTCGCCGCAGATCAGAACCGGCTTGTCGCCGTCCGCGTACTCTTCGACTTGCTGAGCCACCGCGCGCATCGCCTTGCTTTCGGCGACGAGAAAATCGTTCGCGCGCACTTCGGGTCGGAGCATCGTTTACGCCGCCTCTTCCGGAGATTCCGTCTCGAACGAAGCGTCCATCGTCGCGCGTTCGCCATCGGGCGACAAGCCCAAACGGCGCTGACGATCGATCAGCTGCGTGAAGTAGTCGTCGACGAGCGCGCGCGCCGTCGCGAGGTCCGGAGCTTCCCACACGCGCAAGCGCAGGGCGTTGCATCCGTACAGACCGCGCGCGTACCACGCGCACGCTTTGCGAACTTCATGCAAAGTGCGCGGCCCGTTTTTGAGCTTCTCGATGAGGTCGATGTGGCGGCGGAACACGTGGACACGCTCTTCGAGCGTCGGTGCTCCCGGATCGGGGCGCCCCGCACACACCTCGCGCAGCCGCGAAAACAGCCATGGATTACCCAGCGCACCGCGGCCGATCATCACGGCGTCGCAGCCGGTCTCCTCGCGCATGCGCAAGAAGCCTGCAACGTCGACGACGTCACCGTTGCCGACGAGCGGAATGTGCGCCGGGAGCGCGTCGCGGACGCGGCGAATGATTTCGTTGTCGCTCTTGCCCGAGAAGCCCTGCGTGCGCGTGCGGCCGTGCACCGTGATCATCTGCGCGCCGGCTTCGACCATCGCGCACGCGAACTCCGGAGCGTTGCGATTGTCCTGATTCCAGCCTGCGCGATGCTTCACGGTCACCGGCACGTGCGCGGGCACGGCGGCAACCACGGTGCGCACCAGCTCCTGCGCGATCGCAGGCTCGCGCATCAGCGCCGAGCCGCACTCGCCGGCGACCACGCGCTTGGCCGGACAGCCCATGTTGATGTCCACGAGCGATGCGCCGATCGCGACCGCCATCTTTGCGGCCGCATCCATCTTGTCGGGCTCGCGGCCGAAGATCTGAACGCCGAACTGACGGCCATCGAGCGAGGCCGTCAGCTTCGCGCTGGTCTTCTTGTCGCCGACCGCAAGCGCATGCGCGCTCAAGAACTCGGTGATCGTGAAGCCGACCCCGAGCTCTTCCGCCACCGTACGAAACGGTAGATCGGTGACGGCCGCCATCGGTGCGAGCAGCACCGGCGTGTCGATATGAATCGGACCGATGCGCACGACTG
>DASUFX010000506.1:0-2893 GCA_036274355.1 Kofleriaceae bacterium
TCGAGCTTCTTGATCCGGCGGATCGTGCGCGGCACGACGAGCAGGCCACCGACGAGCAGTGCGGTGAGGAAGCCGGCGAGCTTCGCGATCGTCAACGCGAGCTCTTCCGCTTCGAGCCCGACACCCGACGCGAACGCGGTCAGCACGGCGAGCAGCAGGATCGCGATCAGATCCTCGAACACGAGAATCGCGAACACGACATCGGTGAAGCCGCCCTTCCAGCGCAGGTGCTCGAACGCTTTCGCGACCAGCATCGTGCTCGAGATTGCGAGACACGCGCCGGCGAACATCGCTTCGCCGCTCGAAAACCCGAGCAAGCCGGCAACCAACGCACCGGCTGCGAGCACGAGCGCGACCTCGAACAGCGCGGTGAGCGCGGCACCGATACCGACGCGAGCGAGCGTCGAGAGTCGCAGCTCGAGGCCAAGTGCAAACATCAGCAGGATCACCCCGAGCTCGGACAGCGTGTGCACGAGCGTGGGGTTCGCGACGAGCGGCACCGGCACGTGCGGTCCGATCACGAGACCCGCCGCGATGTAGCCGAGCACCGCCGGCATGTGCAGCGCCTCGAACGCGAGCGTGATCACCGCGGCGACGCCGAGGACGACGACCAGCTCGAGGAGAACCTGCGAACCGGTCATTTCTTCTTCTTCGCCACCGGATCGGGAAAGTGGCGCTTACAGCGCGGGCATACCCGGTGCGCGACCGGAGTACGCGTTACCGCTTTCTTGTAGCCACACCATGGACACTTGATCGTCATCAGTCGCGCGAGCGCTGAGGCGAGGGCAATTGGACCACCCATAAAGACTCCTCTGTTGCATGTCGATGCCTGATCGTCGCTTGCTGGAGATCAAGCAAGCGGTGGTCCACGCGCACAGGCGATGTCAGCAGCGCACGCCGCTCGGGGAGTCATGGAGCACCACGACGTGTCCCCTGCAACTGTGACGGGCACAGCGACGATCGGCGTGGCCGCGAGAACGAACGCCGACAGCCGCTTTTCGGGCAATTGCGGAGCATGCTCGCGGGCGACGAGAGCCACCGCCGCGGGGGCGGCAGCGATCTTCGCCTCCTGCCGATCACGTAGCTCGACGTGCAGCGGGCGCACGGCGGTCGCCACCACACAGGCGACGACCAGGACCCAAGTGCACCGCATGCTCACACTATAGCGAACGTCGCAGCTGAGAGCACAAGGGTTCGACACGCGGAGGCGCCGGATGAGGCTTGTCGGCGAGCGAGAACCGCCAGCCGCAGCGGGCCGCGGTGACCGCGCCGGTCGCCGGATCGAGCCGCGCCACACCACCCGCGCTCGTGATCGCGATCGCTCCGTCGGTAAGCCACAGCGCTTCCTGCGACGTCGCGATCTGCTGGTACCAGAGCTGCTTGCCGTCGAGGTCGTAGAGCGCGACGGAGCTCTGCGCGACCTCGACGTAACGCTTGCCGCTGGGCTCCGGCCACAGTGCGACCGCGCCGTTGTTCGGCAGCGTGCGCAGCGGCTTGCCATCGGCGTAGAGAACGAGCTCGAGCTGACCGGTCGGCGTGTTTCGCCACATGAACACGTGGCCGGCCGCATCGGCGCCGGCGAACGGCCCTTCGACCGTGACCGTCGCACTCGGCTTGTCCAGCGCACCGGCGTCGCGGAACCACTTCACCGTCGATTTCTCGCGCATTGTGATCTGCACGAGCTGGGTGCCATGCGACGCTGCGGCCGAGACCGGGACGAACATCACCTGCTCGTACGGGCTCGCCTTCTTCACGCTCGCGATACGATCGAGCTTCTTGCCTTTGCGATCGTAGCGCGCGACCTCCGACTCGGCGCCGAACGACAGCGTCACGAGCTGGCTGCTCGGCTCGTAGCCGAGGATCTGGACTTCCTTGATGCCCTTTCGCACCTGCGTACTGAAGCCCTTCGCGTCGACGAGCGAGATCTGCATCGTCGGGTCGCTCGGCGTCGTGCTTTCGAACAACCAGTCGTTGTCACCGAGCCAGTGCAGCTCGGCGACCTGACCGATGGTCCCGGTGGTGCCCGCCTTGAACGGGGTGAGCAGCGAGCTCATCTTCAGACTCTGGTCGAGCAGCAACAGCTCGTTGCCGACGCTGACCAGCAGCTGACCATCGGGACCGACCTCGGCGATCCGCGGCGAGATGGTGTCGTAGCCGAGGTACTGCGTCTTCTCCGGCGTCGAGATCACGAGGTCGCCATTCATCGGCGACACCGCGCGGCCACCGCCAGTCGCGAGCATCGCCTCGGTGCGCGAGCCCGCTGATGCCGGCGTCGTGATCGGCTGCGCCTTCGGCGTGGTGTCCTTGAGATCGACCCACGACAAGCCCTGAAAGCCGCCGAACGCGACATGGTCGTCGTCGGCAAAGCCGACATCGGCCTGCGCGTTGTTGACGAGGCCGGTCACCAGCACCTTGCCCGCCTTCGCGATGTCGAACACCGTCCCCATCGTCGAGATGAAGACCGGGGGCGTCTGCTTTTGTTGTCCAACCGAGCTAACGCCAGCGAGCATCGCGAGCCGCTTGCCACTCGGCGATAGCGCGATCTGCTGCGCGTTGGTCAGATCACCATCGAGCGTGATCCAGCCACCCCACGCGAGCTTTGGTTCGAGCGTCAGCCAGCGCGCTTGGCGCTTGCTGCCCTCTCGCTCGAGCAACACGACCGCGCGTTTCGCGTTCGTGGCAACCGCGATGATGCGTTGCTGCGGTTCGGTGCCGAGCCGTTCTTTGGTCGCGCCGTCGACATCGATCAACGCGAACGTCTGATCGGCGCGCCACGCAAGTAGTCCGAGTGACGTCATCGCCATGCCGGTGATCGGTGGCTCGGCCGGCAGCGATGTGTGCGAGAGCTGGCGCCCGGTCTCGTCGAGCTTGGCGACGTACAGACCACCAGCCT
>DASUFX010000507.1:0-2287 GCA_036274355.1 Kofleriaceae bacterium
GGGGCAGGGGCCACGAGCGACCGCGAGCTCGCGTTCTGGGCGGCCGAGCTCGACTACCGATCGGGCGACTACCGCGCCGCGAACGACGAATACAAGGCGCTACTAGCGGAGGCGGCGCCGCAGTTTCGCGGCCGGATCTACGATCACTACTCGTCGGTGTTGCTCTACCTCGACGAGCCCGACGAAGCGCTGCGCGTCGGCACGCTGTATCGCGACGCGTTTCCGGGCGAAGCCGATGCCGTCGGCGTGTATGCCACGACACTCGCCGCCGCCGGTCGTATTGATGACGCGGTGACGGTCGCCGAGGACGCGCTGCGCCTCAACGAGGGCGAGGACACGCTCGCTGGTCTCGCGAAGGTGCTAGCGCTCAAAGGTGATCACGCGCGCGCAAAGGAGCTGTACCAGCAGTCGATCGAGCGCGCGGGCACGACACGACGGCCAGTTCGGCGTGCGGCGCTAGCGTTGTTGCAATGGATGGACGGCGAGGTCGACGCGGCGAAGCAGACCGTTGCACCCTGTTTGCGTACGCGCGGAGGTCCGGTAACCAGTGATGCCGGTGCACGCGAACGCGGTGCCTGTTTGTTCGTGGCGGGCGTGATCGACCCGGCGCAGGCCGAGGCCATCGCGCAGGAGCTCGACGCGCTCGCCGCCGAAGCGATGCCGACCAAGCCCGCTTACGGTGCGCCGTCGTCGCTCGCGACGTTGGTGCGTGCGCGCGCGCAGTTCTTCGGCGGCGGCTGCGTGATCGCGCCAACCGGTGGCACGGCTCCAGGTGATGTCGACGAGAAAGCGTACGACGTGCCGCTCGACTTCTACGCGGCGTATCACGTGCCGTTCTTTGCGACGTGGGCTGTGTGCGAGCGCGCGGCGCTGCGAGCGACGCGTGGCGACAAGGCTGGCGCGCGCGCGTTACTCGAGCCGATCGCGAAGCGCGCGCCGAACCGGACGTGGCTTACCGCGACGGCGCAGCGCTACCAGTAGCCGGCGTCGTCGGTTGCGCAGCGCTACCAGTAGCTGGCGTCGCTGGCGGCGTAGCGCTACCCGCGCCGGGAAGCTCGCTGGGCGTTTGCAGCGTGTCGAGACGCTTGAGGATCTCGTTGCGGCGTTCGGCGCGCATGTCGGGGGACGAGTCAAGTCGGCGCAGGCAACGCTTGGCATCGTCGACATGATTCAGCCCAGCGTGGGCGTCACACAGCGCCAGCCAGCCATTGATCTTGTCGTCGACGCGACTTTCCCAACCTTCGACATCGTTCAATAACTCGATCACCTCGACGTAGCCGTGCTTGTCGGCGAGTAGCTTTGCGATCGCGAGTCGCGTCTGGTAATCCGGCAGCATCTCTCCGCAGCGCTTGCCGGCAACCTGGGCCGCCGGCAGATCACCGCGCTGCGCGATGACGAACAACTGCTCACACGCGCGTGAGTAGTTCGGGCGCTGATCGAGGACGCGCGCGAGCCATAGCGTCGCGACATCGGTGTGGCCGACATCGGTAAGTGTGCGGGTGAGGAGCTCGAGCTCGGAATAGTCGAGTGGCAGCGCAGTAGCTGCTTGCTCGCGCGGGAACGTGTTGACGATCTCGCCGATCAGCTTCTCGGGCTGCGGTGTAAAGCGCAGCGCAGCGGCGTATTCAATCGTCGACTGGCCGACGAAGCCATCATGATAGAGCATGCGCGCGGCCATGCGATGGAGGCCGGGATGCGTCGGGTGCAGCAGCATCGCGTGGTTCAGCAGACGAATCGCGCGCGGATCGTGCCCGCGTTCGAGGAGCTCGGCCGCAACCGCGTAGGTGTAGTAGTCGAGTGGATGACGCTGCACGGAGGCACGTACCTCCGCAAACGTCGGCCGATCGGTCAACGCCTGCCGATCTTCGTCGAGCAGCGTCGTCTTCGCCGAGAACAACAACACGGCCATCAGCGCAAGCGCGAAAATGTGTGCACCGCGCAGCGTGCGCACGCGGCCAACATGGGTAATTTCGCGCAGCGGCACGTAGACGAGCGTTGCCGCGACAGCAGTGATCGGCGCCGCCAGGCCGAGGAATTCGATACCGAAGTCCACGTTGCTCTGGATCGCGACGACGGTCAGCGCACCGAGTGCGCCGGCGGCCAGCGGTCCGTCACGCCACCGTTTCACCGCGACGACCGCAAGCCAGATCGCCGCGAACGCGAGTGCGAGCCCACCGAGCGCGCCCCAATCGACGACCGCCTGCAGATACTCGTTCTCGAGGTGCGAGTATGTGGCGACACCACTCGCTGGGTGCACGCGCGTGAACGTCGACTCGAACGCGCCGCG
>DASUFX010000508.1:0-5795 GCA_036274355.1 Kofleriaceae bacterium
GATCAACTCGAATCCGGCGACCATCATGACGGACCCGGAGCTCGCCGACGCGACGTACGTCGAGCCGCTCACCGTCGAGGTTTTGGACAAAGTGCTCGCGCGCGAGAAACCGAGCGCGATCTTGCCGACGCTCGGTGGCCAGACCGGCCTCAATCTCGCGATGGCCGCGAGCAAAGCTGGACTCCTAGAAAAGCACGGTGTCGAGCTTCTCGGTGCAACAGTGAAAACCATCGAGATGGCCGAGGATCGCGAGCTGTTCAAGCAAGCGATGGCGCGGATCGGCCTCCAGTGCCCCCGCTCCCGGCTCGTCACGTCGGTCGAAGAAGCGCGCGCGGTGATGGACGAGATCGGGTTCCCCGCGATCCTGCGGCCGTCGTTCACGCTCGGCGGCTCGGGCGGCGGCATCGCGTACAACAAGCCCGACTTCGATCGCATGGTGCAGTTCGGTCTCGATCAGAGTCCGGTGCACTCGATCCTCGTCGAAGAGAGCGTGCTCGGCTGGAAAGAGTACGAGCTCGAAGTCGTTCGCGACCGCAAGGACAACGCGGTCATCGTCTGCTCGATCGAGAACGTCGATCCGATGGGCGTGCACACCGGCGACTCGATCACGGTCGCGCCCGCGATGACGCTGACCGACAAGGAGTACCAGCGCATGCGCGACGCCTCGATCGCGATCATGCGCGAGATCGGCGTCACGACCGGTGGCAGCAACGTTCAGTACGCCGTCGATCCGAAGACGGGCCGCATGCTCGTCATCGAGATGAACCCGCGCGTGTCGCGCAGCTCGGCACTCGCGTCGAAGGCGACTGGCTTCCCGATCGCGAAGATCGCCGCGAAGCTCGCCATCGGCTACACGCTCGACGAGCTCAAGAACGACATCACGCGCGTCACGCCCGCATCGTTCGAGCCGACGATCGATTACGTGGTCGTCAAATGGCCGCGCTTCGCGTTCGAGAAGTTCCCGTCGGCCAAGCCGGTGCTCGGCCCACAGATGAAATCGGTCGGCGAAGCGATGTCGATCGGCCGCACGTTCCGCGAAGCACTCGGCAAAGCGATTCGTTCGCTCGAGACCGGCCGCGCGGGCTTCGACCTACCGATGACGAGCCTCGGCGATGACCTACAAGCGATCGAACGCGCGATCGCGGTCGCATCGCCCGAGCGCCTGTTCCAGGTCGGTCGCGCGTTCCAGCTCGGCCTCACGATCGAGCGTGCGCACGAGCTCACGCGCATCGACCCGTGGTTCCTCCATCACATTCGCGAGATCGCGGTCGCCGAGATGTCGCTCGCCGGCAAATCGATCGCCGCGCTCGGTGCCGAGCTCCGCCGCTACAAGCGCCTGGGCCTGAGCGATCGCCGCATCGCCGCGCTGACCGGCGCCACCGAAGCGCAGGTGCGCGAGGCACGGCACGCCGCCGGCATTCGCCCGGTCTACAAGCGCGTCGACACCTGCGGCGGCGAGTTCGAATCGCACACGCCGTACATGTATTCGACGTACGAAGACGAGTGCGAGTCGCGCCCGTCGACGAACCGCAAGGTGATCATCCTCGGCGGCGGTCCGAACCGCATCGGCCAAGGCATCGAGTTCGACTACTGCTGCTGCCATGCCGCGATGGCTCTCAAGGAAGAGGGCATCGAGTCGATCATGGTCAACTGCAACCCCGAGACGGTCTCGACCGACTACGACACCTCCGATCGCCTCTACTTCGAGCCGCTCACGCTCGAGGACGTGCTCGAGATCTGCGACAAGGAAAAGCCGTGGGGCGTGATCGTGCAGTTCGGCGGTCAGACGCCGCTCAAGCTCGCCGTCCCACTCGCCGCAGCGGGCGTCCCGATCATCGGCACGAGCGCCGACGCGATCGATCGCGCTGAAGATCGCGAGCGCTTCGGCGACGTGATGAAGAAGCTCGATCTCCACGCACCGTCGTGGGGCATCGCGCGAAGCCTCGACGAGGCCCGCCGCGTCGCGAGCCAGATCGGCTTCCCGGTCATGGTGCGCCCGAGCTACGTGCTCGGCGGTCGCGCGATGGAACGCGTCTACGACGCGCGCCACCTCGAGGACTACTTCTCGCGCGTGCTCCCTGCAGCACACGGCGGCCGCGGCAGCGACGAAGGCGCGAGCGTCGGCTTCCCGCTACTCATCGATCAGTTCCTCGCCGATGCGGTCGAGCTCGACGTCGATGTCGTCGCCGACAAGACTGGCGCAGTCGTCGTCGGCGGTGTGATGGAGCACATCGAGGAAGCCGGCATTCACTCCGGCGACTCCGCCTGCGCCCTGCCGCCCTACTCGCTCCCCGCCGACATCATCGACGAGGTCAAACGCCAAGCACGCATGCTCGCCATCGAGCTCGGTGTCATCGGCCTCATGAACGTGCAGTTCGCGATTCACGACGGCGAAGTGTTCGTGCTCGAGGTCAACCCGCGCGCGTCGCGCACGATTCCGTTCGTCAGCAAGGCGATCGGTCGCCCGCTCGCCAAGATCGCCGCGAAGATCATGACCGGCAAGACGCTCGCCGAGCTCGGGCTCACCGAGATCGAGCCGCGCCACGTCTCGGTCAAAGAGGTCGTGTTCCCGTTCGTGAAGTTCGAAGGCGTCGACACCATCCTCGGTCCCGAAATGCGCTCCACCGGCGAGGTCATGGGCATCGACTCCGACTTCGCGCGCGCATTCGCCAAATCCCAGCTCGCCGCCGGCATGAAGCTGCCGACGCGCGGCATGGCATTCCTGTCCGTCCGCGAAGCCGACAAGCCCGCGCTCCCCGCCATCGCGCGGCGCCTCGTCACGCTCGGCTTCAAGCTGTGCGCGACGCATGGCACCGCGGCCTACCTCAAGGCGCACGGCCTCGCCGACGTCGCGGGCATCAACAAGGTGCTCGAAGGTCGCCCGCACTGCGTCGACGCGATGGACAACCACGAGATCGACTTCGTCATCAACACGACCGAAGGCGCCCAAGCCATCCACGACTCGCAGTCGCTGCGCCGCGCCGCGCTGATGAACGGCATCGCGTACTACACGACGCTACGCGCCGCGAAAGCCGCGCTCGAAGCAATCGCCGTCGAGAAGCGCGGTGACATGCGCGTCCAGTCGCTGCAAATCTACGCGCGCTGAATGGCTGCGCGCAGCCTCGAAGAGCGGCTCGCCGCCCTACGCGCCGTCGACGCGACGACACCGCAAGGCAAGAAAGCGCTGCGCGAGGCGATCAAATCCACCACGGGCATTCTGATCGCGACCGCCGCCAAGCACGTCGCCGAGCACAACCTCGCCGACCTCGTGCCGGACCTCGTCGACGCGTTCGAGCGCCTGTGCGGCGATCAAGCCGTCAAACGCGACCCTGGCTGCCGCGGCAAGACCGCGATCGCCCGCGCACTACACGCTCTCGATCACTGGGATGACCGCATCTTCGTCGCCGGCCTCCGCGTCGTGCAGCGCGAAGGTTTCGACGGTGAAGACATGGCCGCCGAGCTGCGCGGCATCTGCGGCCTCGCGCACGCGCACTTCGCGCGCAACGACGCTCTCGATGTCCTCGCCGAGCTGCTCGTCGACCGCACGCGCACCGCGCGCGTCGCGGCCGCCCAAGCAATCGGCGATGCGGGCCGCGCGGACGCGAGCGCGCTGCTGCGCCTCAAGCTCCGCATCGGCGACGACGATCCGGAGGTGCTCGCCGCGTGCATCGAGTCGCTGTTGTCGCTCTCCCGCGAAGCCGCGCACGACTTCGTGATCGGTCTACTCGCCAAGCATGACGACAGGGCAGAAGCCGCGGCACTTGCGCTCGGTGGTGCACGGATCGCGAGCGCGCTCGAGCCGCTTCGCGCGTGGTGCCTCGGTTGCTCGGCCGAACAGCGTCGCCGCGTTGGCTATCTCGCGATCGCCCTACTGCGCTCTGACGACGGCAACGCCTACCTGCTCGACCTCGTGAGCACCGCCGCGCGTGGTGACGCGGTCGCGGCGGCGCAAGCGCTCGCGACGTTCAAGGAGACCATCGCAGACAAGCTGCGCAGCGCAGCTCGCGCGCACAAGGACGTAGCGGTGCGCCGCGACGTCGACGCACTTCTCACCTGACTCGCGTTCCCCCGCCCCGTCGGGTATGTGAGACGCGCCAAAAGAAAACGTCCTTCCACGCGACCACCCGCGTTAAATGAGTGACCGGCGTGATCACCATTCCTACAATCAGTGGCGCCTGCGGATTACCAGTGATTCGCGGCCTACGCGCTGCGCGGGTGATGCTGATCTCGCTCGTGCTCGCGTGCGGTCATGGAGCTGCTCCGAAGACCGCAGGCGATCGAACGACGCCCGACCGGCCGAACTGCGTCGAGCTCGTTGTCGGTACGGCTCGAGAAGAAGCCGTGCTGTGCGAAGAGACCGACTACAATTATTGGACAGTCACGCACCAAGTCGTCCGCGTCGTGCGCGCGGGCAAGACCGTGCCCGTGCTCGACCTGCTGACGAAGATCGAGGCATTCGACAGTGGCGCGATCTGGCTCGAGCAGCGGCTAAGAATTGGCGCCGACGGCATGTCAGCGATCCTCGATGGTGTGCCGATTACCGATGTCTCGGCACGACACACTGGCCAACCAGGGCCATTCGAAGACTGCAACCACGCCTCCGATTGGAAGGGCTCTCCCATCGAGGGCGAGCCGAAGTACCGCGACTTGCGTCGTCAATCATGCAACGCGCTCGGTGCTTACCAATGGAACGGCGGCCGCTTTGTCCATCAGCGAGGACGGTAGACGCCGCCGGCCTAACAGCCGGGATCACACGGGTTTAATGATTTCTTCGATCAGCTGTCGAATCGGCGATCGCTCGTTCGTCGTCTGGTCATGAAGGCGACAACGACCCTCCTGATTTCCCTCCTCCTCGCAGCGGCCGCGATCGGCTGCCACTCCTCCGAAGCCCAGAAAGGACCTGCCCCCGTGTCTCCGACCAAGCCCGCCCCCGAGAAGAAGTCCGGTCACCTCGCCGTCAACGGCGTGAACTACTACTACGAAGTTCACGGCAGCGGCGAACCGCTGCTCCTCCTGCACGGCGGCCTCATGTCGATCGACTCGTTCGGCCCTGTGCTGACGAAGCTCGCCGAGACGCGCCAGGTGATCGCCGTCGACCTCCAGGGTCACGGCCGCACCGACCTCGGCACTCGCAAGATGAGCGTCCCTGACATGGGCGACGACATGTCCGCGATCCTCTACAAGCTTGGCTACAAGCAAGTCGACGCGATGGGCTACTCGCTCGGCGCCGCCACCGCGTTCCGGCTCGCGATCCAGCATCCCAACCAGGTGCGCCGGCTCGTGCTCCTCTCGGCCGCGTTCTCGCGCGACGGTTTCTATCCCGAGATGCTGCCGCTCCAGGCGCAGGTCTCGTCGGCCGCGCTGCCGATGATGAAGAACACGCCGATGTATCAGTCGTACGTGAAGATCGCGCCGCACCCGGAAGACTTCGGCACCCTGCTCGATCGGATCGGCGAGCTCATGCGCACGAACTACGACTGGCGCGACGATCTCGAGAAGCTCTCGCAGCCGACGCTGCTCGTGTGGGGCGATAGCGACATGATGCGCCCCGAGCACATGGTCGAGTCGTACAAGGCGATCGGCGGCGGCCAGAAGGATGCCGGCTGGCAGCGCGAGAACATGAGCAAGAACCGACTCGCGGTTCTGCCGAACGCCACGCACTACGACATTCTGGAATCGCCCTCGCTCGTGCCGACCGTGCTGCCGTTCGTCGACGGCTACCCGGCCGGACCGACGTCAGAGGCGCAGGTTGCTACGAAGCAGTGAACGTCACGTCTTCGAGCGACGCACCCGGA
>DASUFX010000509.1:0-12799 GCA_036274355.1 Kofleriaceae bacterium
GCGAGCTTCGGGCATCACACCGCCGCCGCCAAGAACGGGGTCCGTGCACCGGATACCAACTTCGAGCTCGAGATCGGCGAGATGGACTACGGATTCTCGCTGGGCGGGATCCTCGGCATGGATTTCCTGCGTGCGGCCGGAGCGCGAATCGATCTCGATCACCTCACGATCGACTTCGCGTAGTCCGCGAGACGTCGTCAGACGTGCCAGCAGCCACCCGGGCTGCTTCGCGGATCGCGGCAGCCGCACGAAAGTATGCAGTGGCCGTGCGACTCGCATCGATGTACTCGTTGTGCTCGGCCTGCTGCTCGAGCTCTGCCGCGCGCAACGCGAGCTCCGCTGCAAGCGCAGCCTGCGGTTCTCGAAGCGGTGTGCCGGCGGGTTCGCCATCGCGTTCGTCAGCAGCAGGTTGAAAGCATGCGGCAAGGCACCCTTGAGCGTATGTGGCCTCGACGGTCGAACCGGGGCGCACGCGCGCAACCAAGACGAGCGTACCGAGCAGGCGAGCGGCTAGCGCGTCGTCGTACGCGCGCACGCGTGCTGCAAGGGCGTCTCTCGCGCGCACCAACTCTGGCCCGAGCTCGCCATCGCGAAGACCGCCCACGATCGTTGCAACCCGTGCATCGCCAGCCCGCTGGGCTCGAAGCATTTCCTGCTGGCGGGCATCACGATCCGTGGCGAGCGCCCTCTCGACCAGCTCGATCACATGTCGTTCCTCTATCGCCTCAAGGCCATCAACAACGAGTTGGTCCTCCGTCTTGGTCACAAGAGGGCCGCGTTCGACGGTTGTCCGCTCGTACAGGGCGGTGCCGATGACGAGATGCTGCCAGTGCCACAGATCATCCTCGTCGCTGTAGGCGCGTGAACCGAACCACCGAACGACCAACCCGTCCGTTGAAACAACGACGAAGTCACCGCCGTGCTCGGCAAGATATCCGTCGCGCGTCCGCCAGACCTTCACAACACCAGTCTGCCATGCAATGAAGCGCCACCCGGGTGATCGTTCTCGGTTAGGCGTCTGGGTAGCCTGACCACACGTACTGCGTCTCGTCGTCTGCGCCCGAGCAACAGAAGAGCGTGCGTTCGGGATCAGGCGACAGCGTCAGTACGAGCTACACGGAGACGTTCGGTCCGTTTCCGTCGAGCTGAGCTGCGTTTCCTGTGAAAAGCGCACCATTGCCGCCACGTTCGAGATCGACTACGCGCCGACGGACACCTTGCTGTCGCGGCCGCTCGAGCCATGTGACGAGCCGTGGTTGATCCCGAAGCGGCAAACGTGAGAACCGCCGCCAGCGACTGCTCACTCGTCACCGCACACCTTTGGCTCCACGTTCAGTAACACTTCGCAGTCGCAGTATCCGCCGCGGCGCCTGAGCCATTGCGTGACTGCGAGAACGTCATATCCCTGATCGATCAGCCACGCGATCGTTCCTTGCAAAGTGTTGTCGCATCCGTGCCGATCGATCTCAGCGCCGAGTACGTCGAACAGGGAGAGAAGCGCTTCAACTGGGACGGGAAGGTTGTTCGGTGTGATTAGACGGCTGTGCATGTCACTCGACTAGCCGAGCGCTCTGACACGCACATGATGAAGACACATGAACGCGACGTCCGGTGTTCGGACAAGACGAGGCGCCAATCTCCAGCACGCTGCCACTCGCGCTGCCAGACTTCGCGAGACTGGAAGGAATCGGCGGGAACCACTCGGGTCGTTTGTCTCGAAGAATCGGGCAAGTACTCGTCGAGAAAGGTTGTCCCAAGTGGTTCGACTACCGCCGCCTCCACCAATTCTTTCGCGGATCGACCGATCCGCCCGCTTCACGTCTGCTTGTTCGTGGTGAAAACCCATCGTGTCGTGGGCAAGGGAGTCCCACCCGCGCTCATTAGCTGACAACCGTGCTTGCCAGGGCTCAGCTCGAGCTTGTAGGTGGTCCCCGGCAGCAGCTTGCCTTCCGTCCTGACGGCAAGAGTCCTGTCGTCTTTCCACCAGGCGTTCGTGTAACAGACGCCGGTGTCTCCGCACGGCGTCGACACACACGTTGTGCATCATCATGGGCACGCTGAACTTCACGAGGAGCTCGGCGATGTCGACCGGGACATTGCTCGATTCGTTCGACGGAGACATCTCGGTGATCGCCGGTGGTTCGAGCGCGGAGCTCGCCACGTAGTCCTTCCAGCGTTGCTCGACCTCTACCGCAGTGAGGCCAAAGATGTTCCGAAGCGATGTGTCGAGATCTCTCGTCTCCCCGATGTCGCGGAAGAAGTCGAACAGCTTCTTCTCTCCAAAGGAGTCGATCACGAAGTACACGAAGCTCGAACCCACGGGGTACGCGTAGGCTTGTTTGGGTGATGGAACATTCCCGGCGTAGTCCGACCAGTGCTGCATCGTCTCGAAGCCGACGCCCTTCGTCTTCACCTCTCGGTTCGCGATCGCGAGTGACGATCGCTTGTGGTTCGCCATGTTCTCGCCCGCGATCATCTTGCCGACGAGGTCGCTGTATCCCTCGTCGAAGAACCTGAACGGCTCCGTCGCGCTCGCTCCTCGCGTCAACTGATACATGCTCAGGTGGGAGGACTCGTGGGCGACCAGCTGTACGAGACGGTTTCCCTCGATAGCATCGGAGATCCTGATCGTGGGCGACTGCCCGTCGAACCGCCCGCCGTCACCCGAGAACCGTCGCACCGTGATGCGCGGTGGCGTGTTGGAGCCGAAGACGGCCTCGAGCCTGACGACCGGGCACGCGTAGTTTTCGCGATTTCGGCGTCGCTCTGCTCAGACTCTGCCCAACCACGACCGGTCCCTCCAGATCGAGGAGCTGCACGGTATCGCGCGCTCGACTACGGGACCTGAGCAGCCGACGAGCGGTGCGCGAGCGCGCGATCGATCGCGCCGAACGCAACCGCGAGGACGACGTAGAGGACGGCGACGAGCGTGACGTTGAGCGCCATCTGCGCGTAGCCGATCTGCGTCGCGTCCATGAACGGATACGGGTAGTAGTCGGACAGCACGCCACGGATCAACGTGAACGCGAGCCAGGTGACCGGATAGATCAGCGACAGCAGCACGGTGCGGACGTGGACAGTGCCGCGCGGCCCGAACGCGGCCCAGCCCGCGATGAACACGGTGGGCACCACCGTGTGGACCAGCGTATTCGCGACCGCCGGTGCGCCGGACAGCGCAGGAATCGCGGAGGCGAGCACGACGTGGAATACCGCGGCGGTGATCGTGATCGCCGTCAGGCCCGCGACGCACAGCGCTGACAGCCAGCTCTCGCCGCGCGCGCGGCCCGACGCGAGCAGCGCGCTGACGACGCCGACGATCACGTTCGATGTGATCGTGAAGTACGTGAACATGTTCGCGACGCTCGCTGCCGCTGACGCGAACTGCGGATCACCTTCGGCGGCGATGGCGACGTGAAACGCGAGCGCGGTGACGACGGTGAGCGCCGTGAGCACGTACCAGATCCGACCGATCACCTACGTTGCTTTTTGCATGCGGCGTGCCGCACGAGCTGCGAGCGGCAAGATCGCGAGTGCGACGACTGCACCGGAAGCGCCGAACCAGAACGGCGCGCTGGGGTCGACATGATCCCACAACAGGCCTGCCACGACGCTGCTCGCGATCGTCGTGATGCCCTGCGCGAGATAGAAGATGCCGAGCGCGCGTCCGCGCCGGTCGCGAGGCGCGTGGTCGGCGAGCAACGCCTTGCCGACACCGTCGGTGAGTGCCATGTACAGCCCGTAGAACGCGAACAGAGGCCAGATCCGCGGAAGCTTTCGGTGGTGCGACCCGGGCCGGCGCCGGCGGCGCTTCGTCGTTGGCGATCGTTGGCCGTTTAGCCATCGCGGCCGCGGCTTCGGCGCGAATCCGAACGACGACCTCTTCGACGGCTCGGCCCGATCGTGAAGGCGAGCGTGCTCGCGAACCCTGAGCCAGTCCGGCTCGACGCGAAGGACGTGCTGGTATTCGCTCGTAGGCGGTGAGCAAGCATCGATCCAGGCTGGCGAGGCATGATGCTCAAGTTGACGCAAGGTCGCTGAGGGTGCACCGGGCCGGGGAATTGCACCCTCGCCGGGCATGAAGAGGTCATCACGCTCGCGTGCGCTCGTCGGGCTCGGCCTGACAGCGCTGTGCTTCGGGATCGCTGCGCTGGGCGGCGCCGCCACGGTGCGCGGAAGGGGCCGTCCGGACGGCCCCTGGTTCCGCTCGCTCCGAAAATCGCCGCTCCAGCCGCCGGCGCGCGTGTTCGGTCCGGTGTGGACCGTGCTCTACGGGCTGATCGCGTACTCGGGGTACCGGATCTGGAGGGCGCCGCGCTCGCGGCAGCGGACCCGCGCGCTGGCGCTGTGGGGCACACAGCTCGCGCTCAACGGCGCGTGGACGCCGCTGTTCTTCGGGGCGCGCCGGCCGGTCGCGGCGCTCGCCGATCTCGTCGCGCTCGACGCCGTCGCGGGCGCGTACGCGGTAGTGGCGCGCGAGGTCGATCCCGGCGCAGCACTCGCGGTCACGCCGTACCTCGCGTGGAGCGGGTTCGCGACGTACCTGAACGGCAGCATCGTCGCGCGGAACCGCTGAGTTGCCGACTCGTTCTGACGGAGACCCTATCCGGTCGCGGGGCGGACGCTCGAACAAGCACAGCGCTATGACACGCACCTCGTCCTTGTACGCTGACGAGACGTCCGGTATTCGGACGATGTCGAGCTTGATGTCACGCATCAAGCGAACACGCTGCCACGCGCGCTGCCAGACTTCGTGAGACTGGAAGGAATCGGCGGAAACCACTCGCTCTTGCGATAGAGCTGCGCGAGCTCGAGACAGAGCGCCGCCTATGGCTTCTTCTTCGGCGGCGGGTTCTGCATCTTCTTCTTGAGCGCCGCGAGCTCGTCGTCGACGTTCTTCGGACCGCCGCCGCTGCCGCCGCTCGACTGGGTACGGCCGCTGCCGCCCTTCGGTGCCGAAGACTTCGGCGCCGCGCCGCCCCCTGCCCGCTTGAGCTTCTCGAGCTCGTCATCGATCGACGAGCGCGGTGGTCGTGGCGGCGCTTGCGGCCCACTGCTCTTCTGCCCGCCCCCGGTGCTCGCGCTCGCCGACGCTCGCGGCACATCGCCGAGGTCCTTCAGCGTGCGTTCGAGATCCTTCAGCTCGGTTTCGAGCGTCGCGAGCTCCGACAGCAGCGCGTGCATCCGCGCCCGCTCGGAGTCCGCCTTGCGCTCGAGCTGGCGCGCTTCGTCGGCGGCACCGCGTGCGGCTGCGCCCTTCGCCTTCTCGGCGGCGTCGTTCCCCGCGTCGCGCGCGGCGGTCATCGCTTTGTTGAGCTCGGTCATCCGTTGCGCGACTTCCGAGCGCAACCGCTCGAGCTCGGCCTTGTCGGGCAAGTCGGCAACCGCTTCGGCGAATCCACCGCCACCACCGCCGAGATCCTCGAGCTCGCCGGGCATCGCGGTCTGCGCCGCCGCGGCATGTGCCGCAGCCGACGCCTTCTGCACGCGATCACGCGTCGCTGCTTGCGCGGCATTGCGGCGCTCGTCGATCACCGCGCGCTTGTCGCCGGCGACCGCCGCGACGATGTCCGCGATCTGATCAGCGCCATCAGCAGTCGCGCCGGGCAACGAACCGCCGAACGCCGAGTCGAGCGCGCTCGACAGCATCAGCAAGCCCTTCGCCGAGATCGCGCGCCGCCGTGCTTCGAGCGCCGCCGCGACCCGCGGACCATTCGCGACCTGATCGTCGATCAGCGCGACGAGCCGGCCACCGACGAGCATCACGCGCGACACCACTTCGGGCCGCGGCCGCGCGACGATCACGTCTGCAGCCCGCCACAGCAGCGCCGCATCCGCCGTCGCGCCGAACAGCTTCCCGCGGAGTCCGAGCGTCGGCACCTGGCGCCGCAACACGGCGGCCGCATCGGCATCGCCGGCGGCGTCGAACAAGAACGTGATCGCCGAGCCGCTATCGAGCAGCGACAGCTGCAGCGACAGTTGCCCGGTCAGCTCGGCCCCGAGCCCGGCCACCTCGACTAATGCGACCTTGCCCTGCAGCTTGAACCGCGAGCGCAGCGCCGTCCGATCCTGCATGCCGGCCTCGGCGAACGCCCGCTCGCCGATCGCACCGACAACGAGAATGCGATCGCCTTCGACGCCGGCGTCGGCCAGCGCCACCGCCGCCAGCTCGTCGATCGCGATGAACCGATCGGCATCGGTCTGCGACCACGCCGGAACCGGATCGAGGTCGCCGACGACCGCGATCACGGGCGCCGGGTTCTGCGAGTGGTCGCGCGCGACGGTCAGCGCGAGCGCCGAGTGCGGGTCGAACACGATCGCGGCATCGGGCGGGCTGATCTCGAGCTCCCGGCGCAGCTTGCGCTCGGCGTTCTCACCGAGCAGCGCGCGGCGCATGCGGTCGGCGACGCCGGTGCCGCCGGTGCCGATAGCGCCGACGTCGATCGCGCGTACGCGCATGCCGGCCGCTTCGATCGCGGCGAGCACCGGAACCACCGCGGAGGGCGGCGCGCCGGAGCTGGTGACGATGAGGACGTTTGCCTCCACGCTTGTCCCTCGGTGGTAGCCGATCGGCGGTGCGCCGCCAAGTGCTGGGCGCATCCGTGGAGGCCACGCCAAAGTCGCATTACGGGCCCAGACGAGCGAAACTGGCGGTATGCGACATTCTCAGCTGGGCGTAGCCGCCCTCGCCGTCATCGGTGCCATTCTGGCCGTTCTGGGTGTCCTCGCGATCGCGATGGCACCACAGATCATGAACCACGCCGAGATCGACACGCTGCGGATCATCGGTGGCGTGGCCGCCGGCCTCGGCGTCGTGCTGCTCGGCGTCGGCATGAAGAAGAAATAGCGCGCTCGGTCACTCGCGCAGCACGACGTCGCGATTGACGAGATTCGCGGGCCGGTTGCCCGTCAGCACCGAAATCACGCCGTCGGCACAGAGCTGCGCCATCTGACGGCGCGCGTCGGTCGTCGCCGAACCGAGGTGCGGCGCAACCACCAGACGCGGCGCGGCGAGGAGCCGCGGATCCAGCGCTGGCTCGCCGTTGAAGACATCGAGCGCCGCCCCGAAGATGCGGCCCGCGCCGAGCGCCTCGGCGAGCGCGCCGTCATCGACGATGCCGCCACGCGCGGTGTTGATGAGGATGGCGGTCGGCTTCATGCGCGCGAGGCGTTGCGCGTTGACGAGGTGCTTGGTCTCGGGCGTCAGTGGGCAATGCAGACTGACAACGTCGGCGTGCGCGAACAGGTCATCAACGGCGACGCGCTGGGCCGCGAACGGCGTCGCGACATCGGTGTGACCACAGTAGATCACGCGCATGCCGAGCCCGAGTGCGCGTTCGGCGACGGCGGTGCCGATGCGGCCGAGGCCGACGATGCCGAGCGTGCGGCCTTTGATCGGCTGACCGATGAGCTGGTCGAGACGCCAGCCCGGCCACTGGCCCGAGCGTACGAATGCTTCGCCTTCGGGAAGCCGGCGAGCGGCGGCGAGCATGAGCGCGATCGTGAGCTCGGCTGTTGCATCGGTCAGGACGTCGGGCGTGTTCGTGACGGCGATGCCGGCGCGCGTGGCGGCGGCGATATCGACGTTGTCGTAGCCGACCGCGCAATTTGCAATGACGCGCAGCTTCGGCGCACGCGCGAGCACGGACTCGTCGATTCGATCGAGGAGCAAGCAGACGAGCGCATCAGCCGTCGACAGATCGCAACGCGCGACTCCGATCCATTGTTCCGGCACGTCGACGATCGCGTCAGGAAGTTGCGCGCGCACCTGCGCCGATAGATCGATCGGCAGACTCGATGTCGAGACAATGCGCACGTCGTGAGGATACTGGAGATGACGAAGCTGCGTGCTAAGGTGAATGGAATGCGTTGGGCCGCGATCGCGATCTTGCTGTTCGGCCTCTCCACGACGGCCGATGCGACAAGTCGCAAGCGGCCTGCAATCAAGGCCGAACCGAACAAGTTCACCGACGACCCCGTGGTCGGTCGCGGCGATCGCATCAATGGCGAGGAGGTACAGGGCCTCGTCGCATTCACGTTCGACGATGGTCCGAACCCCGACACGACGCCGGCCGTGCTCGACGCGCTCAAGCAATACGACATTCCCGCTACGTTCTTCGTCGTGACGCGGCGGCTCCTCGGCAAGGTCGGCGAGAAGTCGCGCGAGCTCCTGGCGCGCCAGATGTCCGAGGGACATCTCGTCGAGAGCCACTCGGTCACGCACGCGCACCTCGGCAAAGCCGACGCGAAGAAGCTCGACTTCGAGATGAACAAGTCGTTCGAGATGCTGTCGAACGAGGCGAAGCGACCCGTCGGCATGTTTCGCGCGCCATTCGGTGCGCTCGGCGGTGCGGGCCGCGTGCGCCTGCGCCAGCTCGGCGTGACCGAGGTGTTCTGGTCGATCGATACGCTCGACTGGAAGGCGAAGCACGCCGACAAGCTGCGCAAGAAAGTGCTGGCGATGATCCTGAAGCAGAAAGGCGGCGTCGTCTTGATGCACGACGTGAAGCCGATCACCGCGAAGATCGTCGCCGAGGTCTTCGACGACCTCGAGGCCGAGAACTGCCGCCGGCTCGCGGCGAAGGAAGAACCGATCTGGCCGGTCTCGATTCACTACTTCCTCCGCGACGGCAAGGCGCCGCGCGCGGTCCCCGACGAAGTGGCGAAGCGAACGGAGGCGTACAAGAAGGGGCTGCCCGAGCGGTGCGCGAAGCGCCCTGCTCCAGAGCCGGCTACGACGCCGGCGGCCGCGACCGCTTCGGCACCACCCGCGGCGGCGGGATCTCCGGCACCTGCAAAGTGAAATAGAACTTCGTCACGCCGCCTGACGATTCGGCCCAGATCCGACCGCCATGCGCCTCGACGAGGCCTTTCGAGATGTAGAGGCCGAGCCCGATGCCGTGTTTGCCGCGCGCCGTGCGCGTGCGCGCGAAGCGGCCGAACAGGCCCGCAAGATCATCCGGGTCGAGCGGCGGGCCCTCGTTGCATACGCAGACGAGCACGGTCTTGGGCTCCGGCACGTGAACATGGACGCGCACCGGCGTGTCGGGCGTTCGGTACTTCGCCGCATTCGAGAGCAAGTTACCGAGCACCTGTTGGATGCGCTCGGGGTCGACCCACGCCAGCTGCTCGGGTGGCGCGTCGAGCACGATGTCGATGTCCCGGTTCGTCAGGTGACAGAGATCGATCGCTTCCTTCACGATCGTCGTGATGTTGCCGTACGTACACTCGACGGCGAGTCGGCCCGCCGTGATTCGCGCGGCGTCGAGCAGGTCGCCCACCAGGCGGTTCAAGTGATAGGCCGCCGTGCGCACGCGCATGAGTAGCGCGCGGTCTTGCTCGTTCGCGTGCTCGAACAGCATGTCGAACGACAACATGATCGCTTGCACGGGCTGGCGCAGGTCATGCGCGACCAGCGCGATCCACTCCTCGCGGAGACGCTCGGTCTCTTTGCGCTCGGCGATGTTGTGCACGACCGCGACAGCGTCGGCGGGCCTACCGCGCTCACCTCGCAACGGCACCGCGCGCGCCTCGACGGGAAGCAACGTTCCGTCGGGCTGGCGAAGACAGAGCTCTTCGTTCGTGACCGTTTCACCCGTTCGGAGGACACGGGGAAGCGGCAGATCCTCGTGCGGGATGAGCTCGCCGGTCGCCGTGCAGGCTTCGAACAGCGCCGGATTGGCGAAGGCATCACCATTGGTGACACCTGGATCACGCGCCATGCCGCGCATCGCGCGATTGATCGCGAACACCTGCCGGTGCTCGCCGACGATCATCACGCCGTCGGGTAGCTGGTCGACGATGCTCTGCAGCCAGGCGTAGCTGCGCGCGGTTTCGATGACGAGCGCCACACCATCTGCGAGCAGGCCAGCGAGCCGTTCGTCGCGGTCGGTGAATTCGGCGCTGTCACGCTTGTTCGCGAGGAAGATGTTGCCGACCACCTCGCCACGCTGCCGGATCGAGACGGCCAGAAAGCTATGCAGCTCGGGATGGTTCGGTGGCAGGCCGATGAATGCGGGATGCTCCGTGATTTCGCGCACGCGCAGCGGCTCGAGGCTCCGGCTGGCATGCGCGAGCATGCCGACGGAGCGTGGCGGCCGACCGATCGCTGCTTGGGTCTCGGCCGACATGCCCGATGTCGCCCAGTGTTCGAATGGGCGCGACTCGTCGCCGCCGATGCCAACGGCGGCATACGTCGCATTGGTGAGCGCGCGCGCCTGCTCCGCGATCTGCGCGAGCACAGGGTCGATGTCTGCGCCGCGCAGCTCTGCGGCTGCCTCGGTGACGACTTCGCGTGCACGATCGACCGCTTCGAGGTCTGCACGTAGCGCGCGCTCGGCTGCAAGCGCGTCGGCGAGCAGTCGCGCGTGGCGCTTGCGCTCGGTGATGTCGCGCACGAATGCCTGCCAACGCCGATCCGGAAGCACGTTGGCAACGACTTCGACTTCGATCATCGACCCATCGGCACGCCGCAACCGCCATTCGCGGCGCGACGTCTTGCCGGCAATGATGTTCGCACGCTCTTCGGCGAGCTTCGACCGTTCCTCAGGTGCGGCAAGGTCAGCGATCGTCATGCCCAGCAGCTGCTCGCGCGTGTAGCCCGACAGCTCGCACGCGGCGGGATTGACCTCGATGTACTTGCCGTCGAGGTCCGCCAGGAAGATGCCGTCCTTTGCTTCCTCGACGAGTAGCCGTACGCGAGCCTCGCTGCGCTGTAGATCTTCGGTGAGCTCGCGTTGCACCGCGTCGATCATGCTGAGCCGCCGTGCGGTGTTGAGAATGAACACGCTCGACTCGGCGAGCGCGAACAACAGCGTCAGCGCGGCGGCGAGCGGCAGCGCGTAGAGCTGAAACCGGGCGCCGAGGATCAGGATCGCCGCGACCGGTGGAAACAGCACGAGGCCGACCAGCAGCCTACGCGCGACGACGCCACCGGCATCGGGTGCAAGCACGATCGAGATCAAGCCGTCCTCGACGTGCAGACCAAGGATGCCGATCGACACCGCCAACGAGATCAACACCGTCGTCGGACTCATGCCCACGTAGGGCACCACGTGCGCCTCGACGCCGAACAAGAACCCGAGCAGCGCCGCCATCGCGAATGCAGCGGCTGCAACCGCGAGGTAATCAGCGAAGTAGCGACCGCGACGCGACTTGCGCTCACCGAGGAGAAGCGCCGAGGAGACCAGCAAGTACGCCGCGACCGTGTACGGCGAGGGCCTGCCCACCGGCCACGGCGCGTGCTCGACATCAGCGAGCCAGTGATCGAGACCCAGGTCGACGCCCGTTACGTATTCGACAAGTGTGGCGAGCAACATGAGCGCGAGGATCGCGGCGACCGTACGGCCCGCTACGCGCGCGCCACGTCCCCACTGCGCACTCGCCAGGAGAAACAGCGAGACGCCGGCGAGCACGCCCATGAATGCACTGTTCGGAACCGTGACGGGCGACGGCGCACTGAGGCGCGTGATCGCAACGATGTTCAGCAGCCCCCCGAGCAGGACGATGAGGCCGAATATTGAGGCGGCCACAGCGGCCGCCCGCGGGTAGTAGTGAAAGAAGCTCTGAAGCCGCCGCGGCGCGCGCGGCAGGACCGCGGTGTGGGCCGCAGCGGTCGCCATAGGGGCAGAGGCAGCAAGCCGCGAACCAATGAGTGGGATCCCGTCAAAGTAAGTGTTTGATTGCAGTGGGGTTGAGGCCCCTTCGTTGTGGTTGACAACCACATCGCCTCACACTAGGTTCCGCGCGCCCTTCAGCCGGGGCGCCTTTTGGGGACACGTGGATAGATATGGATTCTGCAAAGGACGTGGGCGCTAATCGCGCAAAGCGGACGGATATGGCGCCTCTAACCTGGGATCGAAACACACCGACCCCGGGGTCCTCGCTCGATACGGATGACGCTCCTGACGGTACGGAGCAGACGCCGGTGTTCGAGACCGCGGATCTCGGTGAGGGCTTCGGTGAGAGTGAAGGCGAGCGCACAGTCATTACGGCTGCGACGCCGTACGACCTGCGCCCGAAGTTCACCGGTCGCAACGCTGCGCTCGCGCAGTTGCAGACGCTCACCGACAAGGCGTTCGCCGAAAAGCAAATCGCATTCGCTGTCGTGGTCGGCGAGCCCGGGATGGGCAAGAGCCGCATCGTCAGCGAGCTGATCGCACGCACGAAAACGAAGATTCCGAACATCCACGTATTGCAGGGTGTGGCGGACGAGAACGCGCACGCGTACGGACCGATCGCACGTGCGATGACCGTGCGGTTCGGCCTTCAGCCGGGTGAGGATCCGGCCGAGAGCCGCGACAAGATCCAGGCGACCGTCGCCGAAGTCGTGCAGGCATCGCGCGTCACCGAGATCTCGCACTTGCTCGCGCACCTGTTGCGCGTCCCGTTCGACGACAGCCCGGTAATCACGCCGCTTCTCGAGTCGCCGCAGCGCCTCGAGGCGCGTCTGTTCATGGCGCTCAAGCGCCTGCTCACCGCGGAGGCCGAGAAGCGCCCGGTCGTGATCGTCGTCGAGAACCTCGAGCTGTGCGGCGGGGACACGATCAACTTCCTGCAGTACCTCGCGGCCGGCATGACCGACCAGCGCGTTGCAGTCCTCGGCACGGCAACGCCGGCGCTGTGGGAACGCCACGCCGCGTTCGGCGAAGGCGAAGTCGCGCCGATCAAGATCGAGCTCGGCGCGCTGACGCCGAACGAGTCGGAGCAGCTGCTCCGCGAGCTGTGCAAGCAGCTCTCGGAAGTCCCCGCGCGACTGATCGGCCACGTGCGCAACCTCGGGGGCTCGCCGCGCGCGATCCAC